>JBIKKL010000003.1:0-36005 GCA_044360365.1 Burkholderiales bacterium
CATGACGATCGAATGGCTGCGAGTGAAGACGGGCGTCGGCTTCAATCACGTCCCATACAAGGGCGGCGGCCCCGCCTTGGCCGATGCGGTCGCCGGGCAGGTGCCGCTCGTCGTGAATGCCCTGCCCGCGGCGATGCCCTTCATCAAGCCCGGGCGACTGAAGGTGCTGGCCGTGACGTCGAAGGAGCGGCATCCTGCGCTGCCTAACGCGCCCACGGTGATCGAATCCGGTGTGAACGATTTCGTGACCTGGCAGTGGTACGGCATCCTCGGCCCGGCCGGCATGCCGCGCGACATCGTGATGACGCTCAACAAGCAGATCCATGCCGCGATGGCGACGAAGGAAGTGAGGGATCGCTTCACGACCCTCGCGTTCGACGCGAGTCCGGGGACGCCCGAAGCCTTCCTCGACTTGTTGCGCAGTGAAGATACGCGCTGGCGCGCGGTGGTGAAGGAAGTGAAGGTGCAGCTGGACTAGTCGGCATGGCGCGGGAGCGCCATGTGGCGGCAGTCGAGGGGAAAGGGGTACGGCCGGAACGTTCGATGCATGCCCAGGCGCCGAGCGTATTGCGTCAGCGCTACTGCCGCTTCAGGGTGCGCGGAAAGGGAGCCTTCGAATCGTGTCGTGGGCCGCGAGTGCTTCCGGCTTTCCCCTTCCCCGGTTGAATGGCACGCGCTTGCGCGTGCCATTCAACCTACTCATGCCGCAACGCCTCGATCGGATCCAGCTGCGCCGCCCGGCGCGCGGGGAAGTAGCCGAACACGATTCCGATCGCCGCGGAGAAGAGGAACGACAGCAGGTTGATGCGCAGATCGAAGAGGTAGGGGATCTGCATCAGGGACGACAACTGGTACGAGGCAATCGCGGCGAGGATGATGCCGACGATGCCCCCAAGACATGCAAGCGCGACCGCCTCGATCAGGAACTGCAGCAGCACTTCGCGTTCAAGCGCACCGATCGCGAGTCGGATGCCGATCTCGCGAGTACGCTCGGTGACCGACACCAGCATGATGTTCATGATGCCGATGCCGCCGACCAGCAGGCTCACGGCGGCGACGGCACCGAGGAGCATCGTCATGACACGCGTCGTGCTCGATAGCGCTTCGGCGATCTGACGCGTGTCGAGCACGCTGAAGTTGTCTTCCTCGTTCTCGCTGATCTTGCGCCGCTCCCGCATGAGTTCGCGGATCGTCGCCATCGTGCGTTCGATCGACACGCCGTCGCGCACCGAGACGCGGATCGTGTTGACGTCCTGATTGCCGGTCAGCCGTCGCTGTACCGTACGCAGCGGCATGATGACGGCGTCGTCCTGGTCTGCACCGAAAGACGATTGTCCCTTGGGCGCGAGCAGGCCGATCACTTCACACGAGAACTGCTTGATGCGTATCTCGCCCCCGACCGGACTCTGGTTGCCGAAGAGCTCGCGTCGCACCGTCTCGCCGATCACGCACACCGACTTGCCTGCGCGCTCTTCGGGCTCGGTGAAGTAGCGTCCTTCCGCGAGCGACCAGTTGCCCGTGGGAAAGAAGGCGTTGGTGGTGCCGGTTACGCTCGTGGACCAGTTGCGGGCCATGCGCACCAGGGTGACCGCGCGGCCGATCGACGGGGCGACGGCCTCGATGCCGCTGACCTGCGCCTGGATTGCCTGGGCATCCGCCAGCTTGAAGTTCGGTGCACCCGCACCATCGCGCATCGGCCCCAGACGTTGACCCGGCCGCACGATGAGCAGATTGCTGCCCAGGCTCGCGATCTGATCCTGGACTGCACGCGTTGCACCGTTGCCCAGGGTTACCATGGTGATGACTGCACTGACGCCGATCAGAATGCCGAGAGTTGTCAGGAAGGCGCGCGTGACGTTGCGGCGAATTTCCCGCAGCGCGAGCAGGAGTGTGTTCCAGATCATGCCGGCAACGCCTCGGTTGCGACATCGGATGCCACGCGCCCGTCGACGAAGTGAACCACGCGGTGCGCGTAGGCTGCCATGTCCCGCTCGTGCGTCACCATCAGGATGGTGAGTTCGCGAGTCGTCTGCAGGCTGCGCAACAGGTTCATGATCTCGCGGCTGCGCTCGGTATCGAGGTTGCCCGTGGGTTCGTCGGCGAGCAGCACGGCGGGCCTCGTAACGAGGGCACGCGCAATGGCAACGCGCTGCTGCTGTCCGCCGGAGAGTTCGGCCGGGGTGTGTTTTTCCCAACCGGCCAGCCCGACGGATGCCAATGCATCGCGCGCTGCCGCGTGTCGTGCTGAAGTCGATTCGCCGCGATAAAGCAGTGGGAGTTCCACATTCTCCTGTGCGCTCGTGCGCGCCAGCAGATTGAAGCCTTGAAACACGAAACCCAGGTAATGCCGGCGCAGCAGCGCGCGCTGGTCCCGGGACAATTGCTCGACATGCACGCCGTGAAAGCGATACGCCCCGGAGGTTGGCGTATCGAGGCACCCCAGAATGTTCATCGCCGTAGATTTGCCCGATCCGCTCGGCCCCATGACGGCGACGAACTCGCCGGCGCGAATGTCGAGGTCCACACCGCGCAGCGCCTCCACGGCGGCCTGGCCCTTGCCATACGTCTTGGTCACGCCGCGCAATGAGATCAACGGGTCGTGCGAGTCATCGTTTGTCCGTAGGGCGCTCATTTCGCGCGTGCCGTGACTTCCGAGATGACCTGCATGCCCGGTTCGAGCTCTCCGCCGAGAACTTCCGTGTAGCGGCCGTTGGTTGCGCCGGTAGTCACCTTCAGCGGTGTGGGGGCGCCATCCCTGAGCACCCAGAGGCGCTGCGTGCCGCTCGCCTCCGCCTTGGGCGAGGCTGCCTTGCGGGGCGGGCCTGGAGGCGGTCGTGGCACCAGACTGCCGACGAGGCTCGTATCCTTCTTCGCCTTGTTGGGACCGTCGGCATTCGGCGGTGTGAAGCGCAACGCGGCATTCGGGACGAGCAGCACGTTTTCCCGTCGCGCCGTGACGATTTCCGCCGTGGCCGTCATGCCGGGGCGCAGCGTGAGGTCGGTGTTGTCGACGCTCAGCACGGTGAGATAGGAAACGACGCCTTCCTTGACCTGAGAGCCGAAGCCCACGCGCTGGATGCGTGCAGGGTACTTTCTGCCGGAATAGGCATCGACCGTGAAGGTCGCTTCCTGCTCGGGCCTGACCTGACCCACGTCCGCTTCGTCGACATCGACCTGCAGTTCCATTTGCGAAAGCGTTTCGGCGATGGTGAACAGAATCGGTGCCTGGAAGGATGCCGCTACGGTTTGACCGGGCTCCACGCGCCGATTGAGCACCACGCCATCGATGGGAGAGCGTATGGCGCCCTTGGCCAGATTCGTTTCATCGGAACTCACCACGGCACGTGCTTCGGCGACGGCCGCTTTCGCGACGGCTTCGTCGGCGAGTGCTCGGGCCAGGTTGGCTTCGGCCGTGTCGAGTTCTGCTTTGGACGGCACTTTGCCGTCGCTCAATCGCGCGACTTCGCGCAGACGGTCGATATTCGATCGGGCCTGCCCCAGCGTAGCCTGTGCCTGGAGGATCTTCGCTTCGGCAGACGTCAGCGCAGCGCGCGACTTGGCCACTTGATCGCGTAGCCGAGCAGTATCCAGGCGCGCAAGTACCTGGCTCTTTTTCACGCGATCGTTGTCATCGACCAGCACCGCTTCGATCGTGCCGGACAATTCGCTGCCGACATCGACCTTGTTGGTGGGCTGCAGGTTGCCTGTCGCCGATACGTTGACGACGAGGTTGCCGCGCTGTGCCGCTTCCGTCGTGTATCGCGGCCCGCTGTCACCCTCCGTGGCGCCGAATCGCAGATAGGCCCCGATGGCAACTGCAACGACGACCACGCCGACGCTCCATCGCATCAGCTTGCGCCGGCGCGCGGAGCGTCCGTCGAGTCCGAGTGTGGTGTGAAGGGCTTCTTCTTGTGTACTCATGACTTGCCATCCGGCAGTTGCGGGGCGGCGCTGGGCGTCCATCCGCCTCCCAGCGCCTTGTAGAGTCGTACGACGGCGGCGGTCTCGTCGGCCTGCGAGGTTGCGCGCGCATCCTCTACGCCGAGCAGGCTGCGCTGCGTGTCGAGCACGGCCTGGAAGTCGACGATGCCGCTGCGATAGCGTTGCGCGGCATACGTCGCAGCATTGCGCGCGGCGACCACGGCCTCGTCGAGAATCTTGCGCCGCGACTGCGTATGCTGAACGGCAGCCAGCGCACTTTCGACTTCCTGCAATGCCGTCAGTACGGCCTTTTCGTAGGCGACGGCCGATTGATCGCGAACGGCTTCCTGGATCTCCACTTGTCGAGCGATGCGCCCGCCGTCGAACAGGATGCCGGAGACGCCGGCGACGATCGAATGTGCCACGGCGCTGCCTGCACCGAGCGCGCCGAAGGTCAGGGCTTCGAGTCCGATGCTCCCGGAGAGGGCGAGATCGGGGTAGCGCGCGGCAGCGGTCTGCCCGATGCGTGCCGTCTCCGCAGCCAGCCGTCTTTCGGCGGCGCGGATGTCGGGGCGCTGTCGCAGGGCGTCAGCGGGGATCCCGACCGCGACGCGCGCCGGCGCAGCCGGCAAGGCGTGCGTCTCCAGCACGACCGGAGGAAGGGCCGCGGTGGAGAGTGCGAGCAGCGTCGCAAGCCTGTCTTGCGCCTGGGCGATCAAACTCGCGAGCGCGGGAATCTGAGCGCGTGTCTGCTCCAGTGTCGTGCGTACCTGCTCGGCCTCCAACGCGCTCACGAGGCCTGCCTGGGCACGCCAGTCGGTCAACTGAGCGATCTCGGACTGCGCGCCGAGATTGCGACGCGCGACGTCGAGGCGCGTCTGGAAGGCGCGCACGTCGATGTAGGCAAGTGCCACTTCCGCAACCAGCGAGACCTGCGTTGCCTGCAGGTTGGCTGCGCTCGCATCGACATCGGCATCGGCCGCTTCGATCGCGCGCCGTCGAGCCCCGAAGAGATCGGCTTCCCAACTGGCGTCGAGGCCGGCGCGATAGACGTCGATCGAGCGGCCGGTACCGGTTTCCTGGCTGCTGCGGCTCGTAGTTGCGCGGCCCGTGGCGCTCAAGGTCGGTGCCGAGTTCGCGGCAGCGAGTTCTCTGCGTGCGCGGACTTCGCGCAACCGGGCCTGTGCAGTGCGCAGATCGGTATTTGCATCGAGTGCGCGCGCGATGACCTCCGACAGTGCGGGATCGCCGAAGCGCGTCCACCAATGGGTGAGGTCGGCCGGCGCAACGGCGGCGCTGGTACCCGTTGCCCGGTCCAGCCGGTACCATTCGATCGGCGCGGCGACGGGCGCCTCTCGATATGCCGGACCGACGGTCGTGCAAGCGACAACAGAAAGGGACGCTACGAGGAGGGCACCTGTACGCACAAGCGCGCCACCCGGGCGATCGAGGCAGATTGGCTTCATGCGACGTCCGTTCGCAGGCATCCCGGCAAGGCGTTGGCCGAGCGCAAGCGAAGCACCTTAGCAGTGCTCGCCTGCGCCCGGATTGATTCGAGTCAATCGCTCATCGACTCGGGCCAGTTCGCAACCTTGCGGATGCGAACTGCGCGGATCGATCAGACCTGGCCCATGCGCTGGTGCTTGTGGTGCTGCCCCTGGCCGTCCGCATGGCCGCGATGCGAACCGCGCTGTCCGGGCCCGCCGTGGTCGCGTCCGCCACCGCGACGCGACATCTCGTCGAGCACCTTGCGCTGGTTGGGGTCGAGCGCTTCCTGCAGCTTCGAAGTCGCATCGGCCATCAGCGCCATGTGTTGGGCCCGACGTTGGGCCATTTCGGCGCGGAAGCGCGTGAGCGTCGCGGCGTCGGCGTCCTGACCGGGCCGCTGGGGTCTCGCGCCGGCCATCATCGACTCGCGCGCCTGACGATACGCAGACCAGGCATCCTGCTGCGATGCCTTGATCTCGAGCCGTGCAGCCATGCGATCGAGGCGTTGCTTCATGCGCAACTGCATGCGCTCGCCGATCTTCGCGCGGTCGGCCTCGGTCATCTGCGCGGCGTGCGGGCCGGAGCCGCGACCCCCGTGGCCTTGACCGCGCTCGTGCGCAAACGCGGGTGCGGTGCCTGCGAGCAAGGCGGTGCCGAGGAATGCGACTGCGATGGCGCGGGAGAATCTGGTGCGTTTCATGGTAACTCCTTCGAGGTTGGTTAACGCACGATCATTAACGCGCCGGCGTGTAAATCGGAATTGAACATCGGGGCCTGATTTGTAAATGGGGTGTAAGCGAATGCAAGACCACGCTTACACCCAGGGCCCTTCCGCCGACGGGGAGTATCCTTGCAGCCAGGCAATACGGACGCGATGTCATGAACCAACGCATCCTGGTGGTCGACGACGACGACGAGTTGAGAGCGCTGCTGCAGTCGTATCTCGGCGAGCAAGGCTACGCTGTGACGACGGTCGGCGACGGCGATGCCATGCGCGCCGCGTTCTTCTCCGGCGAATCCTACGATCTGGTGATTCTCGACGTTATGATGCCGGGCGACGACGGTCTCGCACTATGCCGCGAACTGAGGGCGCAGTCGCGGGTGCCGATTCTGATGTTGACTGCGCGCGGTGACGAACTCGATCGCATCATCGGACTGGAGATGGGGGCGGACGACTATCTGCCGAAGCCGTTTCATCCTCGCGAGCTGCTTGCGCGCATACGCAGCATCCTGCGCCGCGTGCAGGAACTCGCGGGCGTAGGTCCGGCGCGCGAGTATCGATTCGCCGGCTGGATCCTCGATCTCGGTGCGCGTCATCTCGTCGGTGCCGACGGGGTCGCCGTGCCGCTTTCGAGTGGCGAGTTCAGATTGCTTCAGGCGCTGGTCGAGCATGCCAACCGGGTGATGTCGCGCGATCGACTGATGGACGTTCTCTCGGGGCGTGAGGCGGGTCCCTTCGATCGCAGCGTCGATGTGATGATCGGTCGCCTGCGCCGTCGCCTGGGCGACGACGGGCGCGAGCCGGAGATCATCAAGACGGTGCGCAACGAGGGCTATCTCTTCGCAGCCAAGGTCGAGCGCAAGGGATGATCCGCCTGTTGCCGCGGTCGTTGTTCGGCCAGATCCTGCTCGCGCTCCTGCTCGGTCTGCTCGCTGCGCAAGCCGTCGGTACGTGGCTCATGCTCGACGATCGATTGCGGCTGACGGCGAGGGTGATCGGCGGCTACGCGGCGCAGCGCATTGCCGGTATCGTTTCGCTGCTCGACGATGCCGCGCCGGCCGAGCGTGGTCGGCTCGTTCAGGCGCTCAGCGTGCCTCCGACCCGGATCTCCCTCGATGAACCTTGGCGCAACGAAGGGCCTGCAGTATCCGATGAGGCGCGAACCTTCGCCTCCATCCTGCAGCAGACGCTCGGTCAAGCGCGAGAGGTGCAAGTGCTTTCCGTCGTCGTTTCCAGGGATCGCGGCCGGGAAGAGCGCGAACGGGCGCGCAGCGTCGAGAGAGACCGGGAGTCTCCCCGGGAAGGCACGATGGAAGCCGGGCGCCCCCCGCACTCGAAACGGGGCCGGACGCCGTTTCTGTTGGTGATTGCACAGATCAAGCTCGCCGACGGCGCGACGGCAACCTTCCGGCATGCGTTGCCCCAGCCGCCCACGGAGCGGCCATTGCGTCTGTTGGCGCTCGTCGCCGTGACGGGAATCACCGTCGCACTTCTCGCCGCCTGGACGGTGCGGCGTCTGACGCGGCCGCTCGCCACGCTGGCCGATGCTGCGACCGGTCTGGCCCGCAATCTCGACCAGCCGCCGTTGCCGGAGAGCGGCCCGACTGAGGTCTCCCGCGCAGCCAAGGCCTTCAACAGCATGCAGCGCGACCTCAAGGCCTACGTCGAGACGCGGGCGCAGGCGCTCGCCGGCGTCTCGCACGACTTGCGGCTCCCGCTTACGCGAGTGCGTTTGCGGCTGGAGAAGCTTTCGGACGTCGAGGTCAAGCGCAGCATCGAATCGGACCTGGACGAAATGGAGCACATGATCTCCGGCACGCTCGACTATCTGCGCGCAGGCAGCAGCACCGAGCTCGCCGTGCCCACCAACATCAATGCGCTGGTCGAAGGCGTGGCCGAGGATATCGAAGCATTGGGTGCGACCGTGAGGGTGCACGGCAAGGCGGCGGCAGCGCTCGGCGTGCGGCCGCAGGCGCTGCGTCGATGTCTGGCGAATCTGATGGAGAATGCGCGCCGGTATGGCGGCAATGAAATCGACGTCTTGATCGGCGATGCACCCGACATGCTGATGATCCGCATCGAGGACCGGGGTCCCGGTATTCCCGAGCAGGAGCGGGAGCGGGTTTTCGAGCCATACGTGCGGCTGGAGCAATCGCGGGCCAGGCATACGGGTGGTACGGGACTGGGGCTTGCCATTGCAAGGGCGATTGCACGCGCACACGGCGGCGACGTGGTGCTTGCGGATCGCGCCGGGGGCGGCCTCTCGGTCGTCGTGCAGATCCCGCGTCCCCGCCCGGCAGAGTCGGAAACCGGTCGAACACGCTGAACCGGCCGTCCCGTCCCCAGGCGCGCCACCCGCCCTCGGCGAGGCCGGCCGCTCCACGTGCATTGTTCCGGATCCGGACTTCGCGCAGCCGCGATTCGAGCGCATTCCCATGCGAAAATGCTTTGACCGTCGTGGGTCCGGCGGCTAATCTCGCCGCGCCTTTCGATTCGTCAACTTCCGGAGCTGCCGACATGCCGCCGAACGAAACCCAGCCCGTGCCGGGCATCGAACACTGGACCCAAAAAGGCGAAGTCCGGTTGTACCTGTTCGAAAAGGCGGCCGTCGATGCGCCGAGCCGCGGGACGATCCTGTTCGTACACGGGTCGTCCATGAGTTCGCGCCCGACGTTCGACCTGCAGGTGCCGGGGCGGCCGAGCTCGTCGGCGATGGATCACTTTGCGCGCCTGGGGTTCGATACATGGTGCGTGGACATGGAAGGCTACGGCCGTTCGGATCGCAAGCGACCGATCAATTGCGACATCGCCAACGGCGTCGACGATCTCGCGGCGGCCACCGAATACATTACGAAAACGCGCGGCACCCAAAAGTTCATGCTCTACGGCATTTCGTCGGGCGCCTTGCGGGCGGCACTGTTCGCGCAGCGCCATCCCGAGCGCGTGTCGCGGCTGGCGCTCGATGCCTTCGTCTGGACCGGGGAAGGCAGCCCGACGCTCGAACAGCGACGCAAGCGCCTGCCCGAATTCATCAACATCCTTCGACGGCCCATCGACAAGGCCTTCGTACGCAGCATCTTCGATCGCGATCATCCCGGTTGTGCCGACGACCGTACCATCGAGGCCTTCGCCGACGCCATTCTGGCCGTCGAGGATTCGGTGCCGACGGGCACCTACGTCGACATGTGCTCCAGGCTGCCCGTGTGCGATCCCGAAAAAATCACCGTTCCGACGATCATCATGCGCGGCGAGTTCGACGGCATCGCGAGCGTCGAAGACCTGCTGGCGTTCTTCCACAAGCTGCCCAACCCGGACAAGCAGTTCGCCGTGATGGCCGGCATCTCGCACGCGAGCTTTCAGCAGAAGAACTACCTGTCGGTCTACCACATCCTGCATGCATTCTACGCGATGCCCCCCTTGGCTTTTCGAGCCTGACGGGCCACGCGATGCCGGTCCGACAGGAGGCATCGCGCCCACTCGATCACGGCGGATCGCGAAAACACCCGCGCATTCGCGTGGTTGACTGCGGTTGCGTTCGCGCCACCTTGTCAGTACGATCGATGCGGTTTTCGATTGGAAGCCGGAATCGCCGAGCCCGCCTACCCAACGCTTGCCGATAGCGCGAGCGAAACGACTCATGACGACCACTGCGCGCGTTCGCTGTCCGCGACAGACGGCGCGTGCAGCGCGGACACCGAACGCATGAAACCCTTCGAACTTCAAGAACCCGAAGCCCTTTCCGAGGCGCTCGCGCTGCTCGATCCGCAGGATGCAAGCGTGCGTCCCGCGGGCGGCGGCACTGCGCTCATGCTGATGATGAAGGCGGGCGTGCTCGAACCGTCGCGTCTGGTCAGCTTGCGGCGTGTGGCCGCGTCTCACGGCGCGATCACGGCCACGCCGGACTGCATCGAGATCGGCGCGCTCGCGACGCTGTCGTGCATCGAACGGTCGACTGTCATCGCGAGTCGCCTTCCCGTGGTTGCCCGGACGCTGCGCACGCTCGCCAACGTGCGGGTACGCAATGTGGCGACGCTCGGCGGCAATCTTGCGCACGCCGATCCGCACATGGATCTGCCGCCGGTACTGATCTGCCTCGGGGCGACGGTGGTCATCGCGAGCCGTTCGACCGAACGTGAAATTTCGGTGGCCGACCTCATCACCGGCTATTACGAAACATCCCTTGCCCTCGGCGAACTGATCGTGAAGGTGCGGGTGCCGACGCGATTCGCCGCTGCCGCGGTGTATCGAAAGGTCACGACGCGTTCGGCCGACGACTGGCCTGCACTCGGTGTCGCAGTCGCCCTCGATCGATCGGGTACGACCATCCGCGAGGCGCGTATCGCGGCAAGCGCTGCGTTCGATCGCCCCGTCCGCCTGCAGGCCGCCGAAGCCCTGTTGGTCAATGCCGTTCCCGACGAGGCATTGATCGGGCGCTGCGCCGATGCCGCGGCGGATGTCGCGGAGCCCATCTCCGACGAGCGCGGCTCGGCCGCCTACAAGCGGGAACTGCTGCGAGTGCATGTCGCGCGCGCGTTGCGCGAAGCAATTCTAAGCGGGGGAGTTCCCGCATGAGCAGCGTACGAACCCCCACGCCGCAAGTCGGACGCTCGCTCGTCCGCAAGGAAGCGCAGGCGAAGCTCACGGGGACTGCGCCCTATGTCCATCACGTCACGCTGCCCGGCATGCTGCACGGAACGATCGTGCGCAGCACGGTCGCCCATGGCCGCATCCGCAGTATCGATGTCCGCGCCGCGAAGGCGGTGCCGGGCGTGCATCGCGTCCTCACCGCCGAAGACATCTGCGCGCTGATTCCCAATCCCCATTACGGGCCCGCATTCCACGATCAGCCGATCCTTGCGATCGACAAGGTGCGTCATGCGGGCGAGCCCGTGGCGCTCGTGCTCGCGGCGGATCCCCACGTTGCCCACACTGCAGCCGGGCTCGTGGAGGTACAGTACGAGCCGCTGCCGGCCGTCTACGACGAAGTCGAGGCGATGTCGTCCGAGGCCATCGTGCACGAGGTGCTCAAGCCGGCGGGCACATTCCCGGATCTGAAACATCTCGACGGCAAACGCGATACCAACGTCGCACTCGATTTCCATCTGCGGCACGGCGATCCGGCCGCGGGCTTTGCGGCGGCGGCCCACGTCTTCGAGCACACGTTCCGAACGCAGCAGGTGCTGCATCTGCCGCTGGAGCCTTTCGTGTCGGCGGCGGATCCTGCCGGCGATCGATTGACGATCCACACGGCGTCGCAGAGCCCGTCGTTCGTGCGTATCGAGATTGCACGGCTGCTGGGCTGGCCCGAAAACCGCGTGCGCGTGCAAGTGCCGTTCCTCGGGGGCGGCTTCGGCGCCAAACTCTACATCAAGCTCGAGGCGCTGGTGGCAGCTGCCGCGCTGATCGTGCGTCGTCCCGTGAAGATCGCGCTCACGATGGAAGAGCAGTTCTATACGCTCACCAAACATGCAGCGACGCTGCGCATCAAGAGTGGTATCGATGCCGCCGGGCGCATCATCGCGCGCGATTGCGAAGTATGGTGGAATGGCGGCGCGTATGCGGATATCGGGCCGCGCGTGACGCAGAAATCGGGATTCACCGCGCCCGGACCGTACGACATCGAGCACGTGAGCATCGCCTCCTATGCGCTCTATACCAATCTGCCGCCGGCCGGTGCGCTTCGTGGATTCGGCATCCCGCAGCTGGTGTGGGCGTACGAAAGCCACGCCGACATGATCGCGCGCGCAATCGGCATGGATCCGCTCGAGTTCCGGCGCAAGAACATCCTGCGCAACGGCCGGCTGCATGCGACAGGCACGGTCATGAAGGATGCCGCGATCGACACCGTGCTGGAGCGCCTCGCCGCCCGCATGCGTTGGGACGAACCGTTCGATCGGGGCGCCGGCACGATACGGCGCGGCCGCGGCATGGCCATCGGGTTCAAGGCGAGCATCTCGCCGACGACTTCCGTCGCCATCGTCAACGTGAGCGCGGACGGCAGTTGTCACGTGCTCTGCAGCACGGTCGACATGGGTCAGGCCTCCGACACCGCGATGGCCCAGATCGCTGCCGAGGTGCTGGGCATGCAGGCGGAGCAGGTCGCCGTCGTGCATCCCGACACCGACGTGACGCCTTACGACATGGCCACGTTGGGCTCGCGCTCGACGTACCACATGGGGCACGCCGTCAAGCGCGCCGCAGAAGACGCCCGCGACAAGCTGCTCGCCATGGCGAACGAACTGGGCCTGCCGCCCGAGACCACGCCGATACCGCTGCTCTTCGTGAAGAAGTACGGCATGCAGGCCGGCAACGTGATCGGCATGGGCAGCTACCTGCCGACCTATGCGCCGATGGATCACGCGACGGGCCGGTCGGCCAACGTCACGCCCTACTGGATGGTGGGCGCGGCGGGCGTCGAGGTGGAAGTCGATACCGAGACCGGCGATGTGAAGGTCACCCGCCTGATCAACGTTGCGGATCTCGGGCGGCCCATCAATCCCGCGGTGGTGGAATCCCAGCTCTCGGGAGCCGCGATCATGCAGCTGGGCTTCACGATGACCGAGAAGATGCACTTCAGCGACGGCATGGTGACGAATCCAACGCTCGCCGACTACAAGATTCCCGGCATGCTCGATATTCCGCCGGTCATCGAGAACGAAGCCGTGGATGCAAACGAACAGGCTGGTCCGTTCGGTGCCAAGGGGGTGGGCGAGAGCGGCACCTTCGGCGTGTCGCCCGCGATCGCCAATGCCATCGAAGATGCCGTCGGCGTACGCATCACATCGCTGCCCATCACTGCGGAAGCCGTGTATCGCGCGTTGCGTGCCGCGCAGGGCCGGCCCTTGCCGCAAGCCTGAGCCGCAGGATGCCATCATGACGAAGACCATCACCTTCGACCTCAACGGCGAGTCGATCACCACCCAGGTCGAGACGCATCACAACGTCGTCGAACTGCTCGAACGCCTCGGGCTGCACGGGGCGCGCGAAAGCTGCGCCCAGGGACTTTGCGGGTGCTGCACTGTGCTCGTGAATGGCGAGGCCGTATCCGGCTGCCTCTACTTTGCTGCGCAACTGGAGGGTGCCCGCGTCGAGACGATCGAGCGCAATGCACCCGACGGCAAGCTCGATGCCGTGCAACAGGCGTTCGCCGAATGCGGCGCGTTTCAATGCGGATTCTGTACGCCGGGGTTCGTGCTCATGAGTCGGCAACTCCTGGACGAGAAACCCGAGCCCAGCGTGGACGAGATCCGTCACTATCTGTCGGGCAACCTCTGCCGCTGTGCGACGTATCCGGAGGTGATCCGGGCCGTGCAACGGGCGGCGCAGCTGCGCAAGGCGAACGCACGATGAACGGCGCGGGCCATCCGCTGGATCTGCGTGCGTGGATCGACGAGGCACGCGCGCTCGGTGAGCTGAGGGATGTCCGCGGCGCCGATTGGAATCTCGAACTCGGCACCATCAGCGAACTCAACGTCAAGAAGGCGCATCCGCCGGCCCTGCTGTTCGACGCGATCCCGGGCTACCCCGAAGGCTATCGCGTGCTGACGTGTAGTACGGCGAGTCCTGCCCGGCTCGGCTCCATTCTTCGGCTCGGCGCCGAAAGCGATCATCATGGGCTGGTGCAGAAGCTGCGCGGCCGGCCTGCGCAATGGCAGGCGAAGGCGGCGAATTTCCCGCCGGTGATGGTGAAGGACGGACCGGTACTGCAGAACATTGCGAGCGGCGGCGAGGTTGATCTCTTCGAATTTCCGTCACCGCTGTGGCACGAACGCGATGGCGGCCGCTACATCGGTACCGGTTGCATGGTCGTGACCCGCGATTACGATACCGACTGGATCAACGTCGGCACGTATCGCGTCATGATCCACGACCGCAATCATGTCGGTCTCGACATGATTCCCGGCAAACATGGCGCCATCCAGTATCGAAAGCACATGCAGGCGGGCAAGCCCTTTCCGGTGTGTATCGTGATCGGCGCCGACCCCCTCGGTTATCTCATCTCGGGCATCGAAGTGCCGTTCGGCATGTGCGAGTACAACTATATCGGCGCGATCCTCGGTGAATCCGTCGCAGTCGTCCCCGGGCAGCTCACGGGCTTGCCGATGCCGGCGGCCGGCGAGATCGTGCTCGAGGGCTATGCCGAGCCGGGCGACGAGCGGAGCGAGGGGCCGTTCGGCGAGTTCCACGGCTACTATCCCGGCAAGGCGGCAACGGCGCCCGCGGTTCGCATCGATCGCGTGTACTACCGCAACGATCCCATCATCGTAGGCAGCCCTCCGGCCAAGCCGCCGAATGACTATTCGTATTCGAAGGCGGTGATGCGCTCGGCGTTGCTTTTCGATGCGCTGCTCGCCTCCGGCGTGCCGGATGTGCAGAGCGTTTGGGCACACGAGATCGGCGGCGCGCGCATGTTCAACGTGGTGTCGATCAAGCAGCGCTATGCCGGTCACGCGCGCCAGGCAGGACACATCCTCAACCAGTGCGGCGTGGGCGCGTACATGTCGCGCTACTCGGTGGTGGTCGACGAAGACATCGATCCTTCGAATCTGCAGGAGGTGATGTGGGCCGTCGCGACGCGCACGGATCCCGCCATCGACATCGACATCATTCAACGCGGCATGGGGTCGAAGAACGATCCGATGTCGATCGCCTATCCGTACGACGCGCCTTTGAGCTCCAAGGCGATCATCGACGCATGCCGTCCGTTCGATTTCCTGACGCAGTTTCCGGCGGTCGCCGAAGCGAGCAAGGAGCTGCAGGCATCGACGCGGGCCAAGTGGAAGGATCTTTTGGGGGACTGATGACCGTGAAGCGCATCCTATCGGCTGCCGTTGCTGCCGCCCTATGTGCGTGTGCCGTTGCTTCGCAAGCACAGGATTTTCCGAACAAGCCGATCCGCGTGCTGATCCCCTTCGCGCCGGGCGGCGTGGTCGATACGTCCACTCGCATACTCACGACCAAGATGACCGAGCGGCTGGGCTGGAATTTCGTCGTCGACAATCGTCCCGGCGGCAACGGCTTCATCGCCGTCGGGCTGGCCGCGAAGGCCCCGGCGGACGGCTACACCTGGTTGTCCGCGCATACGGGCGAGTTCGCCGTGAATCCGGCGGTATTCAGCAACGTGCCCTACGACCTCGATCGCGACTTCACGTCCATCACGATGCTGAGCGATGCGGCGATGGCGGTCGTGGTCAGCAACGCCTCGGGCATTCGGAGCATGAAGGAGCTGATCGCCCAGGCGAAGGCCAAACCCGGTCAGATTACCTACGGTTCGCCCGGGAATGGCTCGGTCAATCAACTCGCCGCAGAATGGCTGGCCTCCGCCGCGGGCATCAAGCTGCTGCACGTACCCTACAAGGGCGGCGCACCGGCCGTCGCGGCGACAGCTGGCGGTGACGTCGTGATGACGGTGGCCGGCATCCCGGGTGTGACGCCGCATTTGAAGTCGGGTCGCGTGCGCGTGATCGGCGTGACGACGGCGAAGCGTTCCCTGCACGGCCCGGACTGGCCATCGGCGGAAGATGCCGGTTTGCGCGGGGTCGACGCATCGATCTGGGTCGGGCTTTTCGCGCCGAAGGGCGTACCGAAGGCGATCGTCGACAAGATCTACACCGAGGTCGCCGCGACGTTGAAGGTGCCCGAGGTGCGCGAGCGGTATGCGACGGTGGGCGGCGCCGATCCCATCGGGATGCCGCCGGCGGAATTCCACGCGCGCGTCAAGCGCGATCTGGAGATCTATCGCAAGGTCGCCAAGCAGGTCGGGCTGAACGTTCAGTAGGGCCAACGGGAGGGGTCATGTCGGCATATGCGCATATTGAAGTTCGGCCGTTGGCCGGGGCGCTCGGGGCAGAGGTCTTCGGCGTCGATCTTCGACGCGAACTGAATGCCGAGCAGATTGCCGAGATTCGGCACGCCTTCCTCGATCACTGCGTGATCTTCTTTCGCGATCAGGACATCGGCGACGAGGATCTGGCGCGTTTCGGCCGCTGCTTCGGCGAGCTTGCGCCGCTGCCGCCTCATCGGCAGGTGCCGGGCAGGTTCCCCGAACTGCTGATCATCGACAAGCAGCCGACCGACAAACTCGTCTTCGGTTGGGAATGGCACTCGGACACCACCCACCTCGACGTGCCGTCCCTCGGCTCGGTGCTGCTGGGGCGGATCATCCCGCCGGTGGGCGGCGATACGCTCTTCGCCAATCAGTACCTCGCTTACGACACGCTGTCCGGGGGGATGAAGAAGGCATTGGCCGGCTTGCGGGCGCGTCATTCCAACGGACGCATTCTGATGACGCTCGAGCGCGACGAGGTGCTGCCGCCGAACGAGCCCGAATCGCAGAAGTACGCGACAGCGCACGCGATGCACCCGGTCATACGCACGCATCCCGATACCGGCCGCAAGGCGCTTTTCGTCAACGAGATCCATACCGAGCGCTTCGAGGACATGACGTGGGAGGAGAGTCAGCCGCTGCTGCAGTATCTCTACCGGCATTCGACGCGGCCCGAGTTCACGTGCCGCTTCCGCTGGAGGCCGGGCTCGATCGCATTCTGGGACAACCGCTGCTGCCAGCATCTCGCGCTCAACGACTACCCGGGGCAGCGTCGGCTCATGCATCGTGTCCAGATCAAGGGGACACGGCCGGTTTGATGTTGGACCGCAACGGGTAAGCGCCATGGCGATCTTGCGACTTCTCGGCGGGAAGGCGGCGCGGCGCCTGGTCCTGGTGATGCTGGTCATGGCCGCAGCGTCGGCACCGGGTGCGCCTGCGGTTTCGAAGGAAGCGATCACGCTGCAGCCGATGCGGTTGCCGGTGACTCTCGAAGACGGCAGGTCCTTCGAACTCGAGGCGATGGTCGTGAAGCCGAGCGGCGCGCAGCCCCGTCCGCTTGCGCTCATTACCCACGGCTCGCCGCGCGATGGCTCCGTGCGGCGTCGCATGTCGGCTGGACAGATGTCTTTCCAGGCGGAGGAATTGGCGCGCCGCGGTTATGTTGCCGTGGTCGTGATGCGGCGCGGCTATGGAACATCCGCGGGAGCGTGGGCGGAGTCGTCGGGGCACTGCGAAGCAGCCGAGCACGAACGAGCAGCGCGCGAGAGTGCGCGCGATCTGCGCGCTGCACTGCGCACGCTATCGACTTGGTCCGCGGTGGATCCCGGCCGGATGATCGTCATCGGTGAATCGGCGGGCGGTATCGGCACGGTCGCGCTGGCCGCCGAGCCGCCGAGGGGGCTTCTGGCCGTCATCAATTTCGCGGGCGGTCGCGGCTCGCGCGGTCCGAACGACATCTGCAGCGAAGACCGACTCGTCAAAGCGTATGCCGCGCTCGGCAGGACGGCGCGCGTGCCGAGTTTATGGATCTACAGCGAGAACGACTTGTACTTCGGGCCTGCGTTGGCGCAGCGCATGTTCAGCGCCTACAGCAGTCAGGGCGGTACCGGCGAGTTTCGCCTGCTGCCGGCGTTCGCGGAGGACGGCCATGCGCTTTTCTCGCGTCGTGCCGGAATCGCGCAATGGCGACCGCTGCTCGACACCTTCTTGCGCCAGCACGGGTTGCCGACATGGGATACGCCGCCGAGCGAGCCGGTCGTAACCGATCTTCCGCCTCCGCCACAGCTTGCACCGCGGCACCATGAGCAGTGGCAGCGCTATCTCGACGCCGCGGACAACAAGGCATTCGCCGTGGCGCCGGGGGGACGTTTCGCATGGCACGCAGGCTTCTATCGGCTGGAGGATGCGCAAGCCGCGGCGCTTGCAACCTGCGGCGGGTCCGCCTGCCGCCTGATCTCCGAAAACGATATGCTGACCGCTCGCTGAGATCCGCGAGCGCATCCCCCCATGGACGGTCCTGGTTCGCTTCCTGAATTGCGCGCCGCGTTGACGACGACGTGTCGATCGCTCGACGGCGCGCGCACATTGCCGTCTGCGGTATTCACGCAGAGGAGGATTCACGATCTCGAACAGCGGAAGCTGTTTGCGAGTCATTGGCTTGCCGTTGCATGCGTCGCGGAGTTCGAGGAGGCTGGCAGCTTCGTCACGAAGGAGGTTGCGGGAGAGCGCATTCTGATCGTGCGCGATGAAGCCGGTGCGCTGCACGCGTTCTTCAACGTTTGTCGGCATCGGGGGGCGCGCCTCGTCGACGAAGCGAGCGGCCGGCTGCGAAGCGGCATCGCATGCCCTTACCACGCGTGGGTCTACGGATTCGATGGTCGTCTGCGTCGCGCGCCGCAGATGGTCATCGATGCCGACAGCGATGACCTGGGACTCGTGACGATCCCGCTCGTTGTGCGAGAGGGCTTCGTATTCGTGCAACTCGATCGTCAGTCGACCCTTGAGCCTGCATTACCGGATCTGAAGCGGTTCGATCTCGGTGCACTCGTGCGTGTTGCACAGCTCGAGTACGAGGTACGGTGCAACTGGAAGATTGTCTGCGAGAACTACAGCGAGTGCTATCACTGCCCGGGGGTGCATCCGCAGCTGAGTCGGCTGAGCGATTTGTCGGGCGACGGCTTCGAGGACGAAGCGGGCTTCAACGGTGGCCCGATGCAACTTCGTCCCGGCATCGATACGCTGTCGACGAGCGGTCGCAGCGATTGGCAGCGGCTGTGCGATCCGTGGTCGAATGCCACTTCGCGGATCCACTATTGGCTGGTCTATCCCAATCTCATGTTGGGGGTGCACCCGGATTACCTGCTCGTGCATCGGGCCTGGCCCATCGCAACGGATCGATGCCGGGTCGACTGCGAGGTCTTCGTCCATCGGAATACCGCTGCGAGAGCGGGCTTCGATGCGCGTCCGGTCGTGGCGTTCTGGGATGTCACCAATCGGCAGGACTGGGCCTTGTGCGAGCGGGTGCAGCAGGGGGCCGCCTCTCGAGGCTATCGACCCGGTCCGTACCATTCGAGCGAACGCTGCGTCCATGCATTCGACCGCTGGTACGCGCGCTGGCTACTGAACGTGCTGCAAGGTCAAGATTAGTGATGCTTGATAGCGAGCGCTCACATGGAAAGTATGGAACGACGCTCGCGGTGTCGGGTATGGCGATGCTCATGGCGGCGTTCCTGCCTGCACCCGCCTGTGCGCAGGCATGGCCCACGAAGCCGCTGCGGTTCATCATGGCGGCGCCGGCGGGCAGTTCCATCGACGTGCTCGGCCGCCTGCTCGCGGAGAGGATGCGCCTGTCGCTGGGCCAGAGCATCGTCGTCGAGAACCTGCCCGGCGCGGGGGGCACGCTGGCCACTGCGGCCGTGGCGAAAGCGTCGGCCGACGGACACACGCTGGGCATCGCGTTCAATGGGCCGCTTGCGTTTGCGCCGTATCTCTTTGGCCGGCTTGCCTACGATCCGGCCAGGGACCTGACCCCGATCATCCTCACCACGTCGCAGCCGAACGTACTGGCGGTGACGGGCGGAATCGCGCCGCGCACGGTGCGGGAACTGGTCGACTACGCGAAAGCGCAGGCAGGCAGACTCAACTATGCGTCGGTCGGCAACGGCAGCTCGTCGCACCTGACGATGGAGTTGTTCAAATCCATGGCCGGCATCGATCTTGCGCATGTGCCTTACAACGGTTCTCCCCCCGCGTTGAATGCTCTGGCGAACGGCGACGTACACGTCGTGTTTGCTGTTCCTACCGCAATCACGCCGCTTGCGCAGGCAGGCAAGGTGCGCATGCTCGCGGTGAGCGGCGCGACGCGGTGGACGTTGCTGCCCGATCTCCCCGCCGTGGCCGAATCGGGCCTGCCCGGGTTCGAGGCGATGGCATGGAACGGCGTGATCGCGCCGGCGGGTGTCGCGACGGACGTCGTCGCGCGACTGAATGTCGTCCTGGATACGGCGCTGCGTGACCCCGCCGTCGCCGCGCGCCTCAAGGCGTCGGGACTCGAACCCGTCGGCGGCTCCCCGGCCGATTTCGCCGCGCTGATCCGGATCGAAGCCGAGAAATGGGCGCCCATCATCCGCCGCACCGGCGTCAAAATCGACTGACCCAGGGTTGCAACCCTGGGTCAGAGCCGGGGTTGCAACCCTGGGTTGGGGATTCAAGATCGGCGGCGCGATGCCGCAACCGGTTCGCGGGTATGATCCCGCGTCGGCGCGTTTTCGAGGTGAATCATGAGGAACATACGCAAGCCACTGCTCGGCATCCTGCTGGGCGCCGTCTTGGGCACCGTGGCCTTCGCGGCCGACATCGAGTTGACGGCGCCGGACGGCCGCAAGGTGCTCCTCAAGGACGACATGACTTGGCGTTATGTCGACGCCGATGCGGCCAAGGCGGGCGAGAAGCCGGCCGCGGATGGATCCGCAGACAAGGCCAGCGTGGCGGCGAAGCCCAAGGACGAAGGCGAGGCGATCCTTTCGCTGGAAGAACGCATTCCAGGTAATCGGATCTGCCGTTTCCGTTTCAAGTTGGTCAACAACCTGCCTTACGAGATCCGCAGTCTGGTGCCTGAGTTGTCGGTCTATCGGGGCAAAGATGTGGTTTACGACTCGGTCTTTACCGGCTTTTCCTTTCTCAAGCCGGGCGACACACAGATGCGCGAAGCCCGCTTCAATGGCATCGCCTGCGACGATATCGTCCGGCTGAAAGTGGGCGGCGGCGATCGTTGCGAAATGGGCGAACTCGACAAGTTCAGCGCGGCGAAGGGCAAGTGCCTGTCGCTCGTGCGCGTGTTGCCGAGCCAGATCGTTCAATTCGACAAGTAACCGCTTCGCCTGTCGATCAGCGCGGAATCAGGGGCGAACCGGGCAGTTCGGCCGGTTCATGGAGGTCGTCCGGAATGCTGGACCGGATGAGCCCGCCCACGTCCGGCAGCGCCCGAATATTCCATGCGAGTCCCAGGAGCCTTTCGGCCTGGTCGGTGGCAAGTACGTCGGCCGCCTGGCTTCTGAATTTGTCCGACAGATCGTGATCGGCGAGCGGGCGCATCGGATGGCCCAGCGGGCAACGTACGTGCCGTTCGATCGTCTCGCCGCTCGCCAGGGTGATGCGGACGTGTGCCGCGGTATCGATCAGCTGCTCGTCCGATCGCGTCTGCACCTTCGCGCGAACCTCGCGCACGCGAGCGCTGCGTAATCGTGCCGGCTCGAACTGCGCCAGGCCGACGGTGCCGTCGAGCAATGCGACGGCGGCGACATGTTCGATCGAATGCCTTGCGCCGGCAGCATCGGTCGGGTCGGCCCCTCGATTGCGTAGCCATTGCTGCGGTGGCATCCGGACCTCGACCGCGGCGATCTGCCGCTGGGTGAGATGGTAGGTGCGCTTGAGCTGCAAGCTGGCCTCTGCGACAGGATGGACGAACAAGGCACACGGATAGGCGTGATAGGCAAGGCGGGTCAATTGCCACAAGCTGCCCCAGCCCTCGAGCAGATCGGTCGTGAACTCCAGGGAGGACGATGCCGACGTCCTCGTTTCCCTGTCGCCGTCTGACAGCCATCCGGCCTTTGCGTCGAGCGTCGCGCGCAGTCCGATCCGGGCCGCCGAGGCGGCGCAGGCTTCGACAGACCCTTGCGCGGTCGCTTGCCTCCATGCGGCCGACAACGCGAACGACGCGCATGCTTCATCGAGCCCTGCCAACCGCGCGCATGCCGCGGCTGCACCCAAGGCATTGCAGGCGAGTGAAGTCGACGAGTCCGCCGCATCGCGTCCGACGGACATGGCGGCACGGCAAGCGGTCTCGACGCCGAGCAGATACGCGTGAACGAATGCTGCGCCGTTGGTGATTAGCTGCTCGGCCAGCGGCAATAGCGCTGCGCCGACGGCGATGCTCGGAGATAGCATCGACGGCACGTGCGTATCGACATAACACAACGCTTCTGCGCCGGCGGCTGTCATTGCGGCGACGTTCAGGGCGTCGAACCCTTCTCCGAGCACCAGAGCCGTGGCCTCGATGCCGATACCGGTCGATGCGTCATCGAACTCGGACCACGACGCTCGTGTGCCGATCAGCGCGCTGCCGAGCCAGTTGATCACGGCACGCACGGCCTCGTCTCCCACCGCGTCATTGGTGGCCGGCCAGGAAGACGCTACGATGCGCCGCGCGAGTTCGATTGTCTCGTCATGCATGGATCGGCAGTGTTCTTGTGCGGGATCGTCGCAGGTATTGTCATTGCGACCCGATCTGCGCGTCAACGAGGACCCGCATCCCGACAGGCTGCTAGAATCGATCGCGGCGTTGCAGCGGAACGACTCGTATGGCAATAGGTCGATGCAACCCCAACGACTCGCGGCACTGCGCACCTCGACAGCTTGCAGCCCCGCCAGCCAGCCTTCGGAGGAGCGTGTCCATGAGCCTGCCCGTCTACGAAGTCTACGCGGTTCGCTACGCCCAGCGCGACGGTCGGCGCGCGGAGCACTTCCTGCATGGCGATCCGCACGACGCGCCGATGCCAATGGACTACTTCGTCTGGCTCGTCCGCAATCGCGAGCGCGTCGTGGTCGTCGATACCGGGTTCAGCGAAGCGGTCGCCAAGCGTCGCGGGCGTGAATTTCTGCGCTCGGCGCGCGCGGGCTTCGAACTCCTCGGCGTGCGCGCGGGGGACGTGAGCGACGTCGTCATCACGCACATGCACAACGATCACGCCGGCACGATGGACGATTTCCCGCAGGCTCGATTCCATATTCAGGATGCCGAGATGGCGTATGTGACCGGCCGCCACATGGGGCAGAAGCTCCTGCGGCGCCCCTACGAATTCAACGACGTGGTGACCATGCTGCGGCTGACCTACGACGGTCGCGTGAGCTTTCACGCCGGCGACGAGGAGATCGCTCCCGGCCTCAGCATCCATCATATCGGCGGCCACACGCCCGGATTGCAGTCGGTGCGTGTGCATACTCAGCGCGGGTGGATGGTGCTCGCCTCCGATGCGAGCCACTATTACGAGCACTTCGAGGAAAACCGGGTGTTTCCCGTCACCGTGAATATCGCTGCGGTGCTGGAAGGCTACGCGAAGCTGCATCGGCTGGCCGAGTCCGCGCGACATATCGTGCCGGGCCACGATCCGCTCGTGATGAAACGCTATCCGGCCGCTGTACCAGGGCTCGAAGGCATCGCGGCACGACTCGATGCAGAACCTGTCTACTGAGGCTGCAGCCGTTTGACCGGCTGTCGCGGTTGATCGACGGCCGGCAATGATGATGGAGGAGAAGAAGAGAATGAAACAGGACTGGATTGTGCCTTGTGCGATTGGAACGGCGATGGCCGTGATGACCACGGCGATGGCGGGGGAGGCTGTCGCGCAGGAGTTTCCAATCAAGCCCGTGCGGGTCGTGGTCGGATTTCCCCCCGGGGGCTCGAACGATATCGTTGCCCGCACCGTGACGCCTCGCGTGGGCGAACTTCTCGGTCAACAGGTCATCGTCGAGAACCGACCCGGCGCGAACGCCACCATCGCCACCGAGTATGTGGCCCGTTCGACGCCCGATGGCTACACGGTGTTTCTCGGCAGCGTGAGTTCGCTGGGCTTGAGTCCACATACCTACAGCAAGCTCGGATACGACGTCATGCGGGATTTCGCCGGCGCCACGACCGTAGCCATGACGCCGGAATTGATCGGCGTTCATCCTTCGCTGCCGGTTCGAAACATGAAGGAATTGATCGCTCTCGCCAGGACGCAGCCGGGCAAGCTATCGTTCGCCTCGTCGGGCAACGGCGGTTTGCCGCACCTGGCCATCGAACTGATGAAGTCCCTGGCGAAGATCGACGTGCTGCACGTGGCGTACAAGGGCGCAGGCCCGGCCGTCGTCGATGTGACCGGGGGGCACGTGACCGGCATCATCATGGATTTTCCGGCGGTCTACGGGCAAGTGAAGGCCGGCAAGATGCGCGCACTCGCGCTGACGGCCGAACAGCGCCTGCCCCTGATGCCCGACCTGCCCACGGCAGGAGAGCAGGGTCTCAAGGGCCTGATCGCGGTGAACTGGTTCGCCATCGTCGTTCCCGTGAAGACGCCGCGTGCAGTCGTCGAGAGAATCCACGGCGCCTTCGTCAAGGCCGCCCAATCGCCGGATACGCAATCCAAACTGCGCGGCATGGGCATCGAACCGATGACCCAGGCCTCCCCGGATGCCACCGCGAAGTTTCTGCAAGGCGAACTGCAACGCTGGGGCAAGGTGGTGAAGGAGTCCGGCGCACGTTCGGACTGACCACCAATCGAACGAACCAACCACGAGGGAAGACACGATGACCATTCAGGACTTCCGCGCAGTCACTTATCCGGTACGTCTCTACAGCGGCAACGGTGCACTCAATAGCCTGCGCTCCGAAGTTGCCCGCCGCGGGGCGAAGCGAGCATTCATCGTTTGCGGACGCAGCGTCTCGCGCAAGACCCCGCTCATCGCATCGATGGCAGAGCGTCTCGGTGACGCGTTCGCCGGCGTGTACGACGAGATGGAGAAGGATTCGCCCCTCGGACCGGTACTCGCCGCACGCGACGCCGCACGCGACGCCGGTGCCGACCTCGTGATCGCCGTGGGCGGAGGGAGCGTCATTCAGGCGACGCGCGTCGTGGTCATGCTGCTGGCGGAGAAAGGCAGCGTCTACGAACTGTGCACCCAGTACCCCGAAGGCAAGCCTGCGCAGAGCGTGAAGCTGATGGCGCCGAAGCTGCCCATCATCAACGTCTGCACCACGGCGACATCGGCGATGAACCGGGCCGGTTCGGGCGTGAAGGATGTCAATTCCGATCACCGCCTGGAGTTCTTCGATCCCAAGACGCGCCCGTTCGCACTGTATTGGGATGCGGACGCACTGAAGACTGCGCCGGTTTCACTCGCCGTATCGTCCTCGTCCTCGGTTTACTGGCGCTCCGTGATGAACCTGGGCGTGCGCGAAATGAATCCTCTGGTCGAAGGCGACAGGCTGCAGGCGTATCGTCTTGCGGCGCGTGCACTGCCGCGCGTATCCGACCCGGAAGACGCCGCAGCCCGCCTCGACATGTGTGCGGCGGCCTTTCTGCACAATCGGGATCAGGACGACGGCGGCAACACCGTGGCGCGGATCTGGGTGTCGCGGGTCGTCTACGCTTTCGCCACGGCGTTGTTCAACCGTTACCCCCATATCAGTCAGGGTGAGGCAAACACCGCGCTCAATCCGCACGTCATGCGGGCGATGGGTTATCGCGACCTGCCCGAAGTCTGCAGAATCGCCGAGGCAATCGGCGTGTGGCAACCGGGCATGACGCAGAACGATGCACCGGCACGTGCGGCCGATCACCTCACCGACTATTTCTCGCGGATGGGCATGGCGAGCCGCCTGCGCGATCTGCAGGTCCCGCAGGAGGGCTTGGCGCAGATCGTGGAAGATTCGATGAAGAACTTCAACGCAGATCCGAAGCGCGAGTTTCTGGAGCACAAGGACGAACTGCAGGAAGTCATTCGCAAGTGCTGGTAGCTGCGCTGCGGGTCATAGGTCCAGCCAGCCAGCCGACTCGACGCCTCACGTCCGACAGGCTGCTATGACGAACGTGCAGCCTTCAACACGCCGGCGCGATGCGCGATGCCGATGCCGACAAGCGTCGTGATGCCGCCGGCGATCTGCAGCGCGACGATGCTCTCGCCTAGGATCAGCCAGGCGAAGAACGCCGAGAAGAGCGGCTGGATCAGCAGCGACACCGAGCCCAGCGATGCCGGCAAGTGCGCGAGCGCGTAAGCGATCAGGCTCTGACCGGCCACGTGCGAAACCAGCGCGAGTCCGAGCACGATGCTCCATCCGCGCAGGGAGCCGGGCACGATCGATTCCCCGAGCAGCAGCGCGACGGGAAGTACGATGAGGGCCGTCACCACGCTGGTCGATGCCATGATGCGTGCCGTCGACGTTCCGGCGCGCAGTCGCTTGATCTGCAGCAGATAGGCCGCGTAGAAAAGCGCCGTGATGATGCCGAAGGCATCGCCCAGGAGTGCCTGGCTGTCGCCGCGAAAGTCTGGTCCGAGCAGTGCGCCGACGCCAAGCATCGCGATCGTCAGACCGAGCACGAACATGCCGCTGACGCGCTCCTTGAACCACAGCCAACCGGCCAGCGTCACGAAGATCGGCGCTAGATTCGCGAGCAGCGTTGATGTCGCAACCGATGTGAGCAGGATCGAGACATGCCAGAAGCTCAGGTCGCCGGCGAAGTAGCAGCCTGCTGCAATGAGCCCGCGCCGACTCGTGCGCGCAGTCGCATCGGCCGGGCGGCGTTCGAGCGCCACCCAAAGGAACAGGAACGGTACGGCAAGAGCCGTGCGCCAGAACGCAGTCGCGACCGGTCCGACCTCCGACAAGCGAACCCATATGGCCGACGAGCCGATGGCAACGGCACCGAGCAGCAGCGCGCCCAGCGCGAGTGCCTTGCGCCGGGCTGCAGTGTCGGCAGCCGGACGCATGGGGGCGGACAGCAAACTCAACTGCCGGTGAAGCTGGGCTTGCGCTTCTCGATGAACGCCTGCATGCCTTCCTTCTGATCGAGCGACGAGAAGAGGATGTGCAAGGCTTTGGTTTCCAGCCGCAGGGCGGTGTCGAGCGCGGCGTCCTGCCCGGCGTTCACGAGCTCCTTGATCTGCTGCACGGCGAGCGGCGAGTACGAAGCGATCTGGCTTGCCATTTCGAGCGCGCGCTTCTCGACCTCGGCGTCGGGCACGACTTCGGAGACGAGCCCCATTGCGAAGGCATCCTTCGCGGGGATGAGATCGCCGGTCAGACAGATCTTCATCGCCTGATACTTGCCGACGGCGCGCGGCAGGCGTTGCGTGCCGCCGCCTCCCGGGAGAATGCCGATCTTCACTTCGGGTTGGCCGAGTTTGGCGCTTTCGCCTGCGATGATGATGTCGCAGGTCATCGCGAGTTCGCACCCGCCGCCGAGCGCGAAGCCGTTGATCGCCGCGATCACGGGCTTCGGACACGCGCCGATGACCCGCCAGAGGTGATGCGTCCCCCGCTGCATCATTTCGATCGTGCCGGCATTGGCCATCTCCTTGATGTCCGCCCCGGCGGCGAAGGCCTTCTCGTTGCCGGTGAGCACGATCGCACGCGTGCCCGGATCCTGGCCGAGTTCGGTGAGATGCTGCGCGAGCAGTTTGCGCACTTCCATGTTGAGCGCATTGCGCGCGTCCGGACGATTGATGCGAACGAGCGCGACATGCTCTGCCGGACGCTCCAGCAAGACCACCGACATGATTCCACCTCCTGAGGTCGATTCGATGATGAGGGTTACCGCACGATCGAGAAGCCGATGCGAAACTGCGGCGAACGCCTCACATTGTAGTCGAGCAGCGTCTCGCCGTAGCCGTTGAAGTACTGGAAGTGGATATAGCCGCCGGCATTGGCAAAGAAGGGCTGACGCAGGGGGTAGGAGGCGTCGAGCTGCGCCGAGTATCCCGAGCCGTTGCCTTTGCGCAGCAGGCTCGAGAACAGCCAGCCGTCGCGTTTGCCGTAGCGCAGCTCCAGGTCCACGTGACCGCGGTACTGGTCGATCTGACTGTTGTCGCTGCGGTCCAGGTAGCTGTAGAGCTTCGGCGCAATGCTGAAGTAATGCTCGTCGTCGATGAACCAGCGCCACGACGGCTTGACGTAGGCGATGTTGATCGACCGAGAACGCGTGCCGTCCCGACCGTTGGACTCGTGCTCGATGCCTGCCTGCAGTCCCATCAGGTATCTACCGTCGGCCGAGGCATCGATCTGCGGTTCGTAGTAGAAGAGGCTCGGCTTGTAGCTCGTGTCGCGAAATGGCGACGACGTGCTGCCGATGTCCCAGAGCGAGGTTTGCGTAAAGCCGAAGTGCGCTTTGCCCAGTGGAGAAAAGAGTTTTGCAGGTACGCCGCGCTCGTCGAAGAGGCGGTACTTGAAGCTGAACTGGAATCGCGCGGTGTTGGTGCTCCTCGGGCCCAGCACGAAGTACATCGGCTCGTGGGGACTTAGCGCCGGCTCCGCAACGGTATCGGCGCGTATGTTCGCGGCGATTGCTTCCGGCGTGACGGGAGCCGCCGATCCGGCCTCCCCGACGAGGGCGGTGCTTGTTCCGGGCGCTCGTTCGAGCGTCAGGCGAGCCGTGCCCGCGAAATCTGCGGGAAGCTGTGCCCGATAGTGCTGTTTGCGAAACATGCCCGGGGCGAGAGTCGATGCGAGGTCGGCAGGAGGCTGCACGGCCTCGAGTGTGATGGCGGCCGTGCTCGCATCGCCGATCAGTGTCGCAGGCAGGCGAACAGGCATCCCGCCGGCGACCGGGGTCTTCGTATCGTTGAGCAGGATGATTTCGACTTCGAGTACGCCGCCCGCGTCCACCCTCGGCTGGGATGACCTGACGATCCATTCGGCGCGGGCCGCAGCAGCGACGCCGAGGAGCATCAGGATGAGCAACATGCGGGGCAACACCATGGGAACGTCTCCGTTCTTGCATCGCGGCGGGTCGTTGCGCGATGGCAGGGTTTCATCGGCGCGGGAGGGCCAACGTTAGTCAGTGGCACGAATCGGTTTGTGCCGAGACAATCGCGGCGGCTCGATTCCTGAGCGCCACGGCGCACGCACGCAAACCGCGTGCACCGGGCACAAGTGTCGACTCCGGATGGAGCAATGCGGCGGCGTCCATAAGGGGCCGGGACGGATGTCCCGATCGATGATAGTTCAGACCATGCGAATCTCGACGTGTTGCAGTTAACGAGCGCGCTGCGACGGATGCCAGACGCGCATCGCCAGGGCGCACAAGAGCGACGCGGCCGGGACGATCGGCAGCGTGTATATTCGGTGCTGTGTGAGTGTGGGCATGCAGAGCGGTTGTTGCCCACACGAAGCGTAATTCTTCGGAGGGTTTTCCGCGTGAGTCTCGTCAGTACGGCGTACGATGTCGCCGACGCATTCGAAGCCAACGAACTCTTTCAGCGCAACGGCTGGACCGACGGTCTGCCCGTCGTGCCTCCGACGGAAGACGCCGTGGTGCGCTTTCTGGCGGCGGTGCAGCTTGGGCCGGATGCGGTCGTCGGCGTCGAACCCGTGCGCCGCCGGCGCATTACCGCCGAAAAGGTGGCCATTGCCGCCGTCATGGCCGGTTGTCTGCCGGAATACATGCCCGTGGTGGTCGCCGTCGTGCGCGCCATGTGCGAGCCGGAGTTCGGGCTGCACGGCAGCACGGCGAGTACCGGAGGCAGTGCGCCGTTCATCGTCGTCAACGGGCCCATCCGCACGGCGCTGGGCATGAATGCCACGCACAATGTCCTCGGCAACGGCAGTCGTGCCAATGCCACGATCGGGCGCAGCATCCGCCTGCTGCTGATCAATGTGCTGGGGGGCATACCGGGTCAGCTCGATCGCTCGACTCTGGGTCATCCGGGCAAGTTCACGTTCTGCGTCGCCGAAGACGAGGATGACAGTCCTTGGCCTGGCCTCGCACAGGAGCGCGGTGTTGCGGCAGGTGTTTCGGCGATCACCGTGATGTCGGTGGAATCGCCGCACCAGATCATGAACGAATGGACGCACGAGCCGCGCGAGATTCTCGATACCTATGCAGCTGCGATCCGCGCGAACATGCTGACCTACTCGATCTGGGAGGGCAATTACGCGATCGTGATTCCCAAGCAGCATCGGCAGACGTTCGTGGCGGCGGGCTGGGGCAAGCGCGAGATTCGCGAGTATGTCTATGAGACGGCCCACGTGAAGCGCGCCGAGTGGCGCACGGTGGGCAAGGCTGCCGTGGCCGGGCTCAAGGACGAAGGACGTACGTATCGCGCGTTGCGTTCGCCGGATGATCTGCTCGTCGTGGCCGCCGGCGGACCGGCGGGCGCGTTCGGTGCGATTCTGCCGCCGTGGTACGGAAAGAAATCGCTGGCCGTGACGAAGGCCATCGACGATCGATGAGGAGAACGACATGACATTGCGAGTCCTGGATCCCAGGCAAT
Organism: Burkholderiales bacterium; assembly: GCA_044360365.1. Classification (GTDB taxonomy): domain Bacteria; phylum Pseudomonadota; class Gammaproteobacteria; order Burkholderiales; family WYBJ01; genus WYBJ01. The sequence continues at coordinate 29,985 of JBIKKL010000003.1, forward strand.
TGCCCGAAGGCGACGCCCTGACGATGGCGCCTGCCCTGAAGAGTCTGAGCGGTACGGTCGTCGGCATGATCGACAATGCCAAGATCGGCACGGCGCGCTTCTACGATCATGTCGCGGACATCCTGCAGAAAGAGCATGGCGTGCGCGAATTCATCCGCAAGCGCAAACCGGATGCCACCCGACCGGCGCCGAGCGAAATCATTTCGCAGTTGAGCGGCGCCGATGCGATCGTCTCCGGCATCGGCGATTGAGGGAGTTGTTCGTCGTGCAGTTTGCACGACGCCATCGCCGCCGAGCGACTCGGCATACCGGCAGCAGCCGTCATGACCGACCGCTTCGTGCGCAGCGCCGAAGTTGTCGCGAGCGTGAACGGCCTGCCGGACTATCCGTTCACCGTGATCGAGCACCCGGTTGCCAACAACAGCGACGAAGTCCTGCGCGAGAAGGCACGGATCGCCGTGAAGCAGATCGTTGCCGTGCTGACCTCGCGCAGCGACGTGTCGTAGGACGAAGGGCGTAGCCGCGGCTACGCCCTTTCCTCGTGCGCCCCGGAACTGCTATTTCGCGAGCCCAAGTTCCGTCAGTACGGATCTCATCGCGGCATAGTCCTTATCGAGCTCTTCGCCGAACTTCGCGCTGCCGGAAAAATCGTCGGCCCAGAAGTTGCGCTCCAAGTCCGCCTTCCATTCGGGCGACTCCACGACTTGCTTGAGCGTGTTCTCCCAGTAGGTGATCTGGGCGGGCGTCATGCCTTTCGGCCCCATGATGCTGCGCCATCCGCCGAATACGATGTTCACGCCCTGCTCTTTCCAAGTCGGCACGCTGGCCATCGCTCCGGGCATGCGCTTGTCGGCCGCGATGCCGAGGATGCGCATCTTGCCTGCGGTCATGTGACGCGCGGCGTTGCCTGCGGCCGTCGTCACCAAGTCGATGTGTCCGCCGAGGACCGCGGTGACTGCTTCGGACGAGCCCTTGAAGGCAAGCACCTTCATGGCTTTTGCATCGCCGCCGATACTCTTCATGAGCAGACCGGCGGCGATGTGATTGTGGCTGCCGAGCGCCGTGGCAAAACCGACACTGACCGACTTCGGGTCCCTCTTGAGGGCCGAGACGAGATCGCCGCCCGTCTTGTACGGCGACTCGGTGCGCACGGCGAACACGACGTAGTCGTTCAGCAGCGAAGCGATCGGCGTGAAGTCCTTGTGGCCTACCTTGTTCGTGCCGATGATGTGACCGGTGAGAATGGTCGGGGTGCCGATCATCAGGTAGTGCGCGTCGCCGTTGTGCTGGGCGATGTAGTTCATGGTCATCATGTTGCCGGCGCCCGGCTTGTTGTTGATGACGATGGAGGTAGGCACGAGCTTCTTTTGGATCAGGATGCGTTCGACCGTGCGCGCAGTATTGTCGTTGCTTCCGCCCGGGGCCGAGGGGACGACGATCTCGACGGGGCGCGTCGGCGTCCACGCCTGGGCCGAGACATTCGTGGCGGTGCAAGCAAGTGCGGCCGCAGCGGCGATGCCGACGATGCGGGAAGAGGGGGGCAATGGCATGACGAGGTTGCTCCGATGTGGTTTCACATGAGTTCGAGCACGGCGATCGAATCCCGACCGCGCGAACCGAAGGGGCGCTATTCTAGCGACTAACTTGTCGAGCTTGACTGGGTACTATCCCGGGACCGGGATGCACGGGCGGGCGATTGGACGACCGTGCCGCGCTGGCCGGTGCAGTCGCAGGGATGAACGGTGAACCTCGTCCATCCCGACGGGCAAACATTTGTCGACGGAGGAGGACAACAATGAAATCCATCGCATCTGCGCTGACGTTCGCATTCGTCGCTGCCGCATCTGGAACAGTGGCCGCGCAGTATCCCGATCGCCCGCTGCGATTCATCGTGCCGCAGGCGCCGGGCAGCGCGTCCGACACATCGGCCCGCATCATCGTGGCGGAACTGACGCGCATCCTGGGTCAGACCGTCGTCGTCGACAATCGGCCCGGCGGCGGCTTGACGATCGGCATCAACATGGTCGTGCGAGCAGCGCCGGACGGCTACACGATCGGCTACGGCAACATCGGCGGGCTTGCCATCAATCGCAGCATGATGAAGGTGCCGTACGATGCGCTGACCGAAGTGCTCCCGGTGGCGCAAACGAACTCCGGCGGCATGCTGCTCGCCATCACGCCGCAATTGCCCATCAAGTCGGTGCGCGAACTGATCGACCATGCGAAGGCGAATCCGGGCAAGCTCCTCAATGCATCGTCGGGCAACGGCACGCCGGGACATCTCGGCGGCGAACTCTTCAAGGACGTCACGGGGGTGAACATCGTCCACGTGCCCTTCAAGGGCGGCGCCGCTGCCATGACCGAGATGATGGCCGGCCGGGTGCACATCATCTTCGAGAGCATGAGTTCGATCATCGGCCATCACCGCGCCGGCCGATTGCGCGGACTGGCAGTGACCAGCCCGAAGCGGGCAACGTCGTATCCCGACATTCCGACCGTGGCCGAGTCGGGCGTACCGACCTACGAGATGACCGTATGGGCGGGGGTCATCGCGCCCGTTGGATTGCCGAAGCCGTTGCTCGTGAAGCTCAACGATGCGGTCAACAAGGCCATGGTGGCGCCCACCCTGAAGGAGCGGTATGCGGCCAACGGCACCGAGACTGTGGGCGGCACGCCCGAGGCGTTCGGCGCCTTCATCAAGCGCGAAATCGAGAAGTACGCCGTGCTGTCGAAGAAAATCGGCCTGAAGACGGACTGATCTTCGCCCCGCATCCGAAGTTGCGGTGATCAGCGCCGCATCACGACCAGGGCATCGGCGGCACAGGCGCCTTCGCCCTCGGCACGCACGAACACGGGATTCACGTCGATCTCCGCGATGCGATCGGCGTGATCGGCGATGAGGCAGGAAACTCGCGCCAGCAGATCCGAAAGCGCATCGATGTCGAGCGCCGGCCGGCCGCGATAGCCTCGGAACAGCGGGGCGATCTTCAACGACTCGATCATCGTCCGCGCCGTATGCTGGTCGAACGGCGCGAAGCGGTACGAGACTTCCTGCAGTAGTTCGGTCGCAATGCCGCCGAGACCGAACATCACGACCGGGCCGAAATAGGGATCGCAGACGGCGCCGACGATGGTCTCGAGCCCGGTCTGCATTTCCGCAATGGTCACACCCTCGATGCGTGCCTGCGGTGCATAAGCGCGTGCCGAGGCGATCACTCGGCCTGCTGCGGCCCGGGCTGCGGCAAGATCCGCGAGCCCGAGGGCCACGGCTCCGGCTTCCGTCTTGTGCGGGAGGTCGGACGATTCGACCTTGACGACGACCGGGAAGCGCAGATCGAAGCGGGCGGCACTCAAGGAATCCAGGGCATCGGCGGCGACGAAGATCTCTTTCGCGACAGGAATGCCGTAGGCCGCGAGGCACTCCTTGGACCGTCTTTCGCCGAGCGATTCCGGTTGGGCGGGCAAGGGCAGCGGCGCGGCTGCCACCGGGCGCGCGAAATTCGCCGGCCGCAACGAAGCGATCTTGTCCGCAAACCGGCTCAGCACGCCCGCGGCACGCGCGGTACGCAACGGCGTGACGAACCAGGGTACCCGATGCTTTTCGAGAATCTGCAGCGATTCTGCAGCGAGGTTGGGAGGGCGACCCCACGACACGAGCAAAGGTTTATCCGACCGATCGCTCAGTGCTGCAATCCCTTCGGCCCACTGCGTCGATTTGCCGCCTTCGACGGCGCCGTAGCGGATCGCCACCTGATCGACGTTTGCATCGTCCAGCACGATGCCGAGCCCCTCGTTGAAGAGCGCGTACTGACCGGACAGCTGGGCGGTGAGATCGGCGGGATTCGCGAACGTGGAGAACGCCGGCATGATCTCGCGCAGTCGATCGAGCGTGCCGGACTGAAACGGCGGCAATGCGAGACCGGCCTCGTCGCAGCAATCGGCCATCAGCACACCCGAGCCGCCCGAGGTGGTGAGCACGCCGATGCGGTTGCCCTTGGGCAACTTGCGGCCGCTTAAGGCGCGCACGTAGTCGGCGAGATCGTCCGAATCCTGCACCTGGATGAATCCGCCTTCGCGAAACGCCTCGCGGTACAACGTATAGTCGGCCGTCATGCTGGCCGTGTGCGAGGTTGCAGCGGCGCGCCCGATGCCGGAGTTGCCCGCCTTCCACACGAGGATGGGCTTGCGGCGTTCGAGCGCGCGGCGTCCGATGGCGCGCAGCCGCTGACCGTCGGCGATGCCTTCCATGTAGGTCACGACGACTTCGATGTCGTCGCGCTCGACGAAATGTTCCAGGAAGTCGAGCGTGCCGAGATCCGCTTCGTTGCCGGCGGAGACGATGTACCGGAAGCCGATGTTCTGCGCGTCGACCAGACCGACGACACTGAAGGCGAAGCCACCGCTTTGCGACACGAAGGCGACCGGCCCCGGGCGCAGCTTCGGATTGTTGAAGCCCGGGCCGAATCCCATGTAGATGCGCTCCGGCACATTCATGATGCCGATGCAGTTCGGCCCCACCGCTCTGACGCCGCTCTCGGCGATGGCCAGCTTCAGCTCCTGTTCGAGACGCGCGCCGTCGCCGCCGACTTCGCGAAATCCGGCCGTGAAGACGATGGCGAACGCAATGCCGGCCTGACCGCACTGACGCACCGTATCGGCCACATGAGCGGCGGGTGTGCCGATGATGGCAACATCGCAGGGGCCGGGGAGCGCAGCCACGCTCGGGTAGCACGGCAATCCGCCGATCTCGGCGTATTTCGGATTGACCGGATAGACCTTGCCGGCATATCCGAACTCGGTGAGGAATCGAATCGGCTGACTGCCGAGCCGGTTGAGATCGGTCGACGCACCGACCACCGCGATCCCGCGCGGACTGAGCAGACGCGAAAACTCGGGGTCTTTGCGCGCGTTCATCGACCGCCTCGGGTCACTGCTGCGGAACCTTTGCGGCCTGGATCACCTTGGTGTACTTGTCGATCTCTTCGCGAATGAACTTGGCGAAATCCTCGGGCGGCTGACCACCGGTCAGCTGCCCGTCGATGGTCAGCTTTTCCTTCACGTCCTGACGGGCGAGCACCTTGGCCACGTCGGAGTTCACTTTGCGCACGATGTCCATCGGTGTCCCGGAGGGCGCGAGCATTCCGAACCAGGTGCTGGCTTCGTAGCCGGGCAGGCCCGATTCATGAAAGGTCGGGATCTCGGGAACGGCCGGGAAGCGTTCGCGACTGCTCAGGGCGATGCCGCGGATCTTATTCGCCTTCATGAGCGGGATCTGCGCCGTGATGCCGGCGAAATTCATCTCGATATGACCGCCGATCAGATCGGCGAGCGCCGGAGCGTTGCCCTTGTAGGGGACGTGCGTGATGTTGATCTTGGCCATCAGCTTGAACAGCTCGCCTGCCATGTGATTCGAAGAGCCGATGCCCGAGGAGCCGAAGTTGAGCGAGCCCGGTTTGGCCCGGGCAAGATTCATCAGCTCGCGCAGGTTCCTGGCCGGTATCGACGGATGAATGGCGAGCAGGTTCGCGCCGACCGTGCACAGAACGACCGGCTGGAAGTCCTTCAGCGTCTGGTAGGGCGGCTTGCGGAACAGGGCCATGTTGATCGCATTCGATGCGCCGCCCATGAGTATCGTGTAGCCGTCGGGCTGCGCGCGTGCCACGAACTCCGAACCGATGTTGGTCGCGCCGCCGGGACGGTTGTCTACGAGGACCTGCTGGCCCCACATTGTGGTGAGATGGCTGGCGATCATGCGGGCAACGATGTCGGTGTTGCCGCCCGCGGCGTAGGGGACGACGACCCGCACGGGGCGGGTCGGGTAGCTTTGAGCATAAGCACCGGTGACTGCGGCCGCGATGGTCGTGGCGGCGATGCCGAGCAGGATGGTCTTGCGCATTAGGCGTTCTCCTCGTTCTTGCAGGTGCGCTGGAATCGGCGGCGGGTCAGGCGCCGGCGCGTTCCACTTCATTGATCAGGGGCTTTTCGTCGAGCCAGCGGAAGACGTTCTGGATGAACACCTCG
>JBIKKL010000254.1:0-6734 GCA_044360365.1 Burkholderiales bacterium
TGCGCCGGAGTTGTGCGGGGTACAGATGACTTCAGGCATGTCCCAAAGGGGCGATTCTGCGGGTAGCGGCTCCTTCTCGAAGACGTCGAGATAGGCCCCCGCGACGTGCCCGCTCTGCAAGGCCGCGATGAGCGCGGGCTCATCCACGATTTCGCCGCGACCGACGTTCAGGATGCGTGCCCCTACAGGCAACCGCGCCAGCTTGTCCGCATCGATCAGCCTGCGGGTCTCGGGCGTCAGCGGACACGCGATGGCCAGCCATTGGCAGCGCGGCAATACGGTGGAGAGTTCTGTCGGCGGATGGATTTCGTCCACGGGATCGCCTTCTTTGCGCGGGCTGCGGCGGATGCCGACGACGTTGAGCCCGAGTGCTTTCGCCAAGCGTGCGATTTCGCTGCCGATGGCACCGAGGCCGAGTACGCAGATGGTTTGCCCGGCGAGATCTCGCGGCAATCCCGGGCCGCCGCGTACGTGTGCCCAGCGGTGCTCGCGTTGCGCCCGCAGCCAGTTCGGAAAACCGCGGGAGAGCATCAGAAGGCCGGTGATGGCCGACTGCGCGATCGGTACCGCGGTCGTCCCCGCGGCGGTCGTCAGGCGGATCCCCCGCTGCAGCATTTCGGCAAAGATCGGATGGTCCACGCCGGCGTTGAACGTCTGCAGCCAGCGCAGCTTCGGCGCCTTGCGTACGGCAGAGAAGAAGGAGCGGGGGCGCGATTCGTAGATTTCGTTGCTGTAGAACGCCGCTTCGATGCGGCCGATGGTCGCTTCGTCGAGCCGGCCTTCGGGGTCGGCGGGCAGGTGGATCCACTCGATGGCATGGCCGGACTGAGCTGCGTGCGCTTCCATGCGGCGATAGGCTTCGGCGGGCAGATGTTCGGTAACGAGGATGCCGGTCATAAATGTGTGAGGGCGTGTCGCCGTACCGCGGGGGGCGGCGGCCTGCGCCGAAAGTTGGTTGGGGGAGCACGTGATTCTAGCAGTGTCGCTCCACGCCGAGCCCGCCTGGCCGACGGCGAGGCCCTTGCTATACTGCCGGCCTCCCAGGAACCTCCCTCGACGACCATCATGCCCCTCAGCACGCTCGAACTCGCACAAGCCCTCATCGCTCGCCCCTCCGTGACGCCCGACGATGCCGGTTGTCAGGAACTGCTGAAGGAGCAGCTCGCGCCCCTCGGGTTTCGATTCGAGACCATTGCCCGCAATGGCGTCACCAACCTCTGGGCACGTCGGGGTGACAGCGGTCCGCTCGTTTGCTTCGCGGGCCATACCGACGTGGTGCCGACCGGTCCGCTCGAGAAATGGGATTCCGATCCGTTCGTGCCGACGATACGCGACGGCAAGCTCTTCGGGCGCGGCGCGGCGGACATGAAAGGTTCACTGGCCGCGTTCGTCACCGGCATCGCCGCGTTTCTGGCCAAGCATCCGGATCACAAGGGCTCGATCGCGCTGCTGCTCACGTCCGACGAGGAAGGGCCCGCCAAGGATGGAACCATCGCCGTCATCGAAAAACTGGTCGCGCGCAACGAGATCCCGGATTACTGCATCGTCGGCGAACCCACCTCGGTGAGCCGCGTGGGCGACATGGTGAAGAACGGGCGTCGCGGCTCGCTCTCCGCCAAGCTTACGGTGCACGGCGTTCAGGGCCACGTGGCCTATCCCGATCAGGGCGTGAACGCGGTTCACGTGGTGTCGCCGGCCATCGCCGAGATGGCTTCGACGGTGTGGGATCACGGCAATGATTTCTTCCCCCCCACGACCTGGCAGGTATCGAATTTCAGCGCCGGTACGGGCGCGACCAACGTGATTCCCGGCGAAGCGGAAGTGCTTTTCAACTTCCGGTTCTCCACGGCAAGCACGCCCGACGGGCTGCAGACCCGCGTCGAGAACATCCTGCAAGCGAAAGGGGTGAAGTTCGACGTGCAATGGGAATTGGGTGCGAAGCCCTATCTCACCGATGCCGGTACGCTCGTCGACGCCGTGGTCGATGCGATTCGGCAAGTCGACGGCATACAGCCGGAATTGTCGACCACCGGCGGGACGTCCGACGGCCGCTTTCTAGCCGAAATCTGCAAGCACGTGATCGAACTCGGCCCCACCAACGCGACTATCCACAAGGTCAACGAGTACGTGCCCTTGTCGGATCTCGAACGGCTGCCGCAGATGTACCGGGTGGTACTGGAGCGGCTGTTGCGCTGATCCCGCCGTCGCGCTTGCCCGGCTTCGCGTACGTGGGGTTCCACTGGATCAGGCATCGCAACCGGTCGTGCTTCTGCTAAATTGGGCGTTCCATCCCGGAGGAGGGACATCATGGGCAAGCTCGACGGCAGGATTGCCATCGTCACCGGCGCGAGCCGGGGCATCGGCGAAGAGATCGCCAAACTGTTCGCGTCCGAGGGCGCCAAGATCGTTTGCGCGGCGCGCACGCTCAACGAAGGCGACCATCGCATGTTGAAAGGCTCGCTCGCCGGCACGGTCGCGCAGATCAAGGCCGCGGGCGGCGATGCGGTCGCGGTTGCGGTGAACGTGGCGGACGAGGACGATTGCCGCAAGCTCGTGCAGACGGCCACGGACACTTACGGTCGCGTCGACATTCTCGTCAACGATGCGGCGCTCACCTACTACATGCCGGTCGTGGATTACGACATCAAGCGCTGGATTACCGCGTTCGCCGTGAATGTGCACGGACCTTTCATGCTCACGAAGATGGTATTGCCCGGCATGCTGGAGCGGCGCAGCGGCGCGATCGTCAACATTTCCTCGGGGTCTGCCATCGGCCCGGGCCGCACACCGTTCAATCCGGCGGCTCGCAAGGGCGGCACGATGTACGGTTCGACGAAAGCCGCCCTGGAACGCTTCACGCAGGGCGTGGCGCACGAGGTCGACGGCTACAACATCGCGGTCACCGCCGTTTCGCCGTCACAGGTCGTGCCGACGCCGGGGACGGTGTATCACAAGCTCGTGAAGGCATTGGACGACCCGCAAGGCGAGCCGACCGAATACATGGCGCGCGCGGCCTTGCTGCTTGCATCCGAACCGGCGGACAGGATCAACGGCCGGGTCACGTACAGCCAGCAGATTCTCGGCGAGTACGGGCTGCTCGCGAATCCGACCGGCCGCGGCGTGACGACCAAGGGTACGGGTTACTCGGAAATTTGACTCGATCGCGGATTCTTCGCCCGGTCAGTTCGTTCACGGAGGTCGGATGACGCTCAAACTGCGCAAGCTCTCTTATCCCCTCGGGGCCGAAGTCTGCGACATCGACGTCGCCCAGCCGATCGCCGAATCGGCATTCGGCGAGATCTACCGTGCGTTTCTCGACCACGGCATCCTGCTGTTCCGGAATCAGAAGGTGAGCCGCGAGCAGCACATCGAATTCAGTCGCCGCTTCGGTGAGCTCGACCTGCATGAATCGCTCCCCCGCGACCGACATCCCGCTCATCCCGAACTGCTGCGCGTAACGAATCGACCGAATCCGGATGGCTCGCCGTCGGACTCGCGCTACACCGGGCGCAGCTGGCACTCGGACATGTCGTTCACGACGCGGCCGTCCCTCGGTTCGCTGCTGCGCGCCTGGCACGTCCCCGAGGTGGGCGGCGATACGCTCTTCGCCAACATGTATCTCGCGTACGAGACCTTGTCCGACGGGATGAAACGGCTGATCGAACCGCTCTACGGCATCCAGCTCGCCGGCACCCGCAAGATCAACGATCCGAAAAGCGGCGTCCCGCGGCAGGACGAGCAAAAGCGCATCAATCCGCCGGTCGCCCAGCCTGTCGTTCGGGTGCATCCCGAAACCGGCCGCAAGGCGCTCTACATCGGTGACAAGGTGAAGCGCTTCGACGGGATGAACGAAGAGGAAAGCGCGCCGCTCATCCAGTATCTGGTGCGACATGCCACCCGGCCGGAGTTCGTGTACCGCCATCAGTGGCGTGCCGACGACATCCTGCTCTGGGACAACCGCTGCACCATGCACCAGGCGTTGGGCGACTTCGACGAAACCCAGCTGCGCGAGCTCGAGCGCACGACGGTGCTGGGTTCCCCGTCGGGCTATGTGGTCGCGTCCGGCTGAACATCCGGTCTCCGGGTTTCCGATCCGACGCTAAAGGTGATCCGTTTTACGCCGCAACAACCGCAGAGAAGCCGGGTCGGTGTGCGTCCCGGCAATTGAAGCCGGAACACCCCATGCCCGCTGCGGTTGCCATTCAGACGAGTTCGCCTTCGCCCACTGAAACGTCGATACCGTCGGCCGATCAGCTCATCAAGGAGATCGGCATTCCGCCGTGTCCGGCAGTGCTTGCCGAGTTCATGGCGGAATCGCACCGGGACGAGCCCGATATGCGGCGGTTGAGTCACCTCGTAAACAAGGATGCGGCGCTGGCGGCGTCCGTCGTCAAGACGGTGAACTCGCCGTTCTATGGCTTGGGCCGCAAGGCCCGGACGGTACACGATGCGCTGACGCTGCTGGGTTTGCGCGAGGCGAGCCGGATGATCGCCGGATTTCTGCTGCGCCAGGCGTTCGCATCGTCCAGTTCGCCGGCGATGTACGAATACTGGGACGCCTCTTCGCACATTGCGCTCACCGCGGCGTACCTCGCCCGCGAACTCGAAGTGGCGAAGCTCGACGAAGCGCATACGTTTGCGCTCTTCCGTGATTGCGGCGTGCCGGTGCTGCTCACCCGCTTTCCCGACTACGAAAAGCTCCTGAACGCGACTCGCTGCAGCAGCGAACGCGAGCGGATCGAATCGGAGCGCATCGAGTTCGGTTACGACCATGCCCTGGTCGGCGCGACCCTCGCGCAGACCTGGTTCCTGCCGGCCGATGTCTGGCACGCGATTCGGATTCATTCGAGCTTCAGCGAATCGGGGTTTCTCAACGACGAGCGCAACGAACGGTTCGCGCCTGTCATCGCTGTCGCGTTGCTTGCCGAGCAGCTCTACCGCATTCACCGCGGGACCTACGACGAGCAGCAATGGAGGGTGGAGGAGCGCTTCGTCGCAGCGGTTCTGGGGCCCGTCGCCGAAGGGTTGGAGCCTTTGTCCAACGACATCTCGCGGCTGATGGAACAGCAGTAGCCGCTGCATGTTGCGTCGTTCCCGGCGAGCGGGATAAGGCGGCCGCTATAATCCGCCGATGAAATCCGAGACGCTTCCCGAGCGCGAGGTCGACGCCGACGCGCTGGCTGCCCGCCTGCGTGCAGCATTGTCCTGCGAAGTGAAGTTCGATGTCGGCAGCCGCGCCCTCTACGCTGCCGATTCTTCCAATTACCGTCAGGTGCCGATCGGTGTCGTCGTACCGCGCACGATCGACGATGTCGTGGCGACGGTCGCGATCTGCCGCGAGTTCGATGCGCCGATCCTCATGCGAGGCGCCGGCACGAGTCTCTGCGGTCAGACGTGCAATGTCGCTGTGGTCCTGGATGTGTCCCGGCATCTCGACCGCATCGTGTCGCTCGATCCGACGGCGCGCACCGCGATCGTCGAACCCGGCATCGTTTGCGACACCCTGCGCGATGCCGCGGAGAAGCACGGGCTCACCTTCGGTCCGGATCCGGCGACGCACAGCCGCTGCACGATCGGCGGCATGGTGGGCAACAATTCCTGCGGCGCCCATTCGGTGATGGCCGGCAAGACGGTGGAAAACATCGAGGCACTCGAGATTCTCACCTACGATGGCGAGCGCATGTGGGTCGGCCGGACGACCGACGAGGAATTGAAATCGATCATCGCGGCCGGCGGACGACGCGCCGAGATCTATACCGCCCTGGCCAGGCTGCGTGAGGAGCATGCCGATCGCGTCCGCAGCGAGTTTCCGCAGATCCGCCGTCGTGTTTCCGGCTATAACCTCGACGAGCTGCTGCCCGAGCACGGTTTCAACGTGGCCCGCGCGCTGGTCGGGACCGAAGGCACGTGCGCCGTCGTGCTGCATGTGAAGGTACGGCTGGTGACGAGCCCGCCGGTGCGTGCGCTGGTCGTCCTTGGGTACGATGACATGTTCATCGCCGGCGATCGCACGCCATACATCCTTGAACACGCGCCGGTCGCGCTCGAAGGTCTCGATCGCATGATCGTCGACGATCTAGGCCGCAAGAAGCTTCTTGCCGATGACATCGCGCTGTTGCCCGAGGGCAACGGCTGGTTGATGGTCGAACTCGGCGCCGATACCGCCGAGGACGTGATGCGGCAAGCCGACCGGCTGATCGCAGCGGAATCCGCCTCCGGACTGTGCAGGGGAACACGCTTCTATCCCGGGCCGGAGCAGAAGAAGGTCTGGTCGATCCGCGAAGTCGGCGCCGGCGCGAGCAACGCGGTACCGGGCCAGCGCGACGAGCCCTATGCCGGCTGGGAGGATGCTGCCGTCGATCCTTCGCGGGTGGGCGACTACCTGCGCGAATTCCGGGCGCTGCTCGACCGCTACGGTTATCGATCGTCGCTATATGGCCATTTCGGCGACGGCTGCATCCACGGTCGGATCACGTTCGATTTTCGAACGCGGCGCGGGCTCGATGCCATGCGCAGCTTCATGGAGGAGGCCGCCGATCTTGTCGTGAAGTACGGCGGGTCGATCTCGGGTGAGCATGGCGACGGGCAGGCCCGCGCGGAGTTTCTGCCGCGCATGTACGGCCCGCAGATCATGCAGGCGTTCCGGCAATTCAAGGCTATCTGGGATCCGCGCAACCGGATGAATCCGGGCAAGGTCGTCGACGCCTACAAGGTCGACGAGAACCTGCGCGTCG
>JBIKKL010000471.1:0-4192 GCA_044360365.1 Burkholderiales bacterium
GGCGCCGCCGACCGAGCCCCAGTCCTCGATGGTGATGAACGTGCCGGGTTCGAACGTGCCGTAGTAGTTGCGCACGTGCTTGCCGGCGTTGCCCGCATCGGTGACGACCATGCCGTTCTTCGGCAGTACTTCACGGATGGTATGGGCGACGAACTGCGGCTGAATCGGGAACGCATCCGGACGAACGATGCCGTTGCGCTCCGCGTCGTGCTTCTCGCGCACCTTGGCGACGTCGATCCAGCTCTTCTGGATTTTCTTCTGCGCGAGGCGTTGAGCGAGCCCGTCGATCATGCTGACCGTGGAGCCTGCGATCGAAACATCGGTGCGGAAGACGATGCCGATCTGGCTGGGAGCGGACGACTGGTGAATCAGCTTGGCGTCCTTGGAGAAGATGCCGTACTTGAACATCGTGGAGTAGACGTCCATGTGCGCGCCGACCGCGATGATGCAGTCCGACTGCGGCAGCGTCGTGTTCGCGCTGTCCCAGCCGTTGCGTCCGAGGGGGCCGAGCGCGAGTGCATGACTGGTCGGAAACGCGTCGGGCGAGTATTGCAGCGTCGCAACCGGGATGCCGGTCTGATCGGCGAGCCTGGCCATGGCGGCAGTCGCCGATTCGTTGAGCAGCCCGCGGCCGACGACGAACACCGGTGTCTTTGCCTGCGCGATGAGTTCGACGGCCTTGTCGAGTTGGCCCGGGTCGCACACGGGGAGTACGGTATTGCGATAGGCGGCCGGTTCGACCGCTTCCACGTTGCATTGCTCGAGCAGGATCTCGCTCGATGCCTCGATGTGCGTCGGCCCGGACGAGTTCCTGCACCTTGTCCACGTTGGGAATGCTGTAGGCCCACTTCGTCAGCGGCTTCATGAAGGTGACCTGATCCATGTCCTGCGTGGCATCGCGCTCGCGTACTTCGCTCTCCTGCACGCCGCAGATGCTGATCACCGGCAGATAGCCGCGCAGCGCGCCGCCGATTCCGGTAGCCAGATTGGTGACGCCCGGACCTTCCGTGGCCGTCACCACCGCCGGTTTGCCGGAGGCCTTGGCGAAGCCGTAGGCCATGAAGGCCGCCCCCTGCTCGTGTCGGGTGAGGATGAAGCGGATCTTCGGCGTTTCGCGCAAGGCATCGAGAATCGCGAGATTCTGCGTGCCGGGGATGCCGAACACATGATCGATGCCTTCGCGCAGCAGACTGTCGACGAGGGCGCGCGCGCCGGTCACTCCATTGGTGACCTTGGCCTTGGGGCCGAGTGCCATGAATATCTCCTCTTGCCGGCTGGGTGCGGCGGGATTGACGATGCCCGCTGCGATCGGGGCGATCGCGCGGGGGGTGCGGCGAGTCTATCGAGGTTGGCCGCAACTGTCCAAGCCGCCAGTGCGAGGGGATGGTGACGCTGCGCACCCGTGCGAGAATAGCGGGCTGTTGTGCCACCCCTTTTCACCGTCCACGAACGCCATGACGATTTCAAGAAACGACGCGGATTTCATCCGCCACCGCACCCTGCTTGCCCTCTCCAACAACCGTGCGCCCGGCTACCATTTCGCGGGACACTTCCTCGAGATGATGTGCCCGCGTTACGAACGCGACGGCATCGTGATGGAGATGGACACCCAGCCGCACAATGCGAATCCCGATGGCACGACGAACCTCGGTGCCGTGTTCTTCATGGCGGACATGGCGCTTGCCGCGGCGTGCCGTGCCTTCGTCGATCCGCGTCAGCGCACCGCTACGCTCAAAATGCACATGAACTTCCTCGAAGGCGAGTTGCGCGGGCGCATCCGTGCGGAGACCCAGTCAGTCGGTTTCCTCGAACACACCGCTCTGGCCGAAGCGCACTGCGCAGGGCGTGTGCTCTCCAACGGGCGCGAAGTGATCCAGATGTCGGGCACCTGGGTGGCGCCCCCTGCGCCCGAGGGGCGGCCGCTCTATCCGCTGCCCTGGGAAGATTCGTATCAACCGCCGAAGCTGCCCCTGCTGACCAGGGCCGATCTCGATCCCGGCGAGAAGAGTGTCGTGCGGCGGGTCGAGGAGGCGTTGCGCAAGGCAGGCGAGGGTGGTTTCATGCGCCAGCTGTGGACGCCCGTCACCCGGCCGACGGCCAAGGGCGCGATCGGTCGACTGCCCATGGGCCTCTACGTGGGCAACCGCGTCGGGCACGTCCAGGGCGGCATTTCGATGTACATCTCGCTCATGACGGCAATCGCCGCCGTGCCGCAGCACCCGATCGTCACGGCCGTGTCGGCCTGGTACATCGCGCCGGGCGAGGGCAAGGCGCTGACGGCGAAGTCGACCGTCCTGCAGAAGGGCCGCAACGTGGCCGTGGTGCGCACCGAGCTATTCGGGACAGGCAACAAGCTCGTGCTCGAAGTCGTCTCCAATCATGCCGTCGGGCGCCGGTGACCTACGAGAACCGTGTCGGTCCCGGTTCTCGTATCGACCGACTATTCAGGCGTAATGCCCGCATCCTTCACCGTCTTGGCCCAGCGTGCGAGTTCTGCGCGATAGAACGCGTCGAATTCACCGCCGGTCATCATCCGCACTTCCACGCCCTGTGCCTTGAACTTCTCGCGCAGGTCGGCCGTTGCAAGCGCCTTGGTCGTTCCAGCCTCCAATGCGGCAAGGACAGGTTTCGGCGTCTTTGCCGGCGCGCACAGGCCATACCAGACCGTGACTTCGAAGCCCGGATAGCCGGATTCGGCGATGGTCGGAACGTCGGGGGTTTGCTCGGCTCGCATTGCGGTGGTCACGGCCAGCGGACGGATCTTGCCCGAACGGATATTGATCAACTGCGAGGGCAGATTGTTGAAGCCCGCATGGACTTGGCCCCCGAGCAGGTCGGTGATGCCTTGCGATGATGCCTTGTAGGGAATGTGCTGAACGTCGATGGCGGCGACCGACTTGAACAGTTCGAAGGTCAGGTGCGGCGTAAAGCCGATGCCCGGCGAGTAGTAGCGCAGCTTGCCCGGGTTCTGTTTTGCGTAGCGTACGAATTCTGCGAGGTTCTTGGCGGGTACGCTGGGATGGATGACCAGGATGTTCGGTACGGCCCCGTACTGACTGACGCGGGCGAAGTCGCGTGCCGAATCGTAGGGCAACTTGCGCCGCAGCGCGGGTGAGATCGCCTGCGAGACGCCGCACTGCAGGAGCGTATAGCCGTCGGGCGTGGCCTTCGCCACGATATCGGCGGCGATGATGCCTCCGGCGCCAGGTCGGTTGTCGACGATGAATTGTTGCCCCATCGTCTCGCTGAGCTTGGTTGTGAAGATGCGGGCGATGGTATCCGTGGACGCGCCTGCGGCGTTCGGCAAAATCATCCGCACCGGACGTTCGGGGAAAGCGGCACTTGCGACGGCAGGCAGGACGACTGCGCAGGCAGAAACCAGTCTGAACACGCGGGAGGCATGCAGCATGTCGATCACTCCTCGATAGGATTCGTCACGCGGCGCGATGATTTACATGCACGGGGCGCCGCGGACCCACATTATTGCAGTGCGTTTCGCTTGCCGTCACGCACTACCGTGGAGGATCGAGCGCGTGCGGCTGCCGTTGCTGCTCCAGGCAGTCCGCACGCGAAAGAACGACAACTTACTGAATCGGAGAGAACTTCGCCGGCATGACGATCTTGTTCTCCTGCGCCACGTAAGGGATGACGTTGCGGCCTTCTTTGGCAGCGAGCACGGAGGGCGGCCAAATGCCGGCGTCACGGGCCTTGTCGCGGGTTGCGTTGCGCGCGTCGATGGAGGCGTAGGGCCAGATGTGCAGCCACTTGTTGAGACCGCCGAGTTCAGAGTAGCCAACGAAACACGGCTTGCCGAACTGCGTGCGGCCAGGCAGTGCCTTCTCCCAGTTCTCGAGCACGTTGGGCAGTGCGCCGGCCTGATAGGTGTAGGTGCGCATTTCGAAGTACGGGCCCATCTTGCCGGGGGATGCCGGCGTGAAGAAGGGGGCCGGCATGAAGATGTCGGAGCGCTGAGCGACCAGAAACTCGGAGATCTTCGGCGGCCAGCCGCCCGACTTCACGGCTTCGGAGCGGATGCGATGGCGTTCTTCCATGTCCTTGTACCCCCAGACGTGGATGATCTGGTTCAGCGAACCGATCTCGGTATGCCAGAACGCGAACAGCTCGGAGAATTTCTTGCGCGTCTCGTAGGCTTCCCCGAAGCGCTTTTCGACTTCGGCTTGCGAGCCGGGCT
>JBIKKL010000472.1:0-4186 GCA_044360365.1 Burkholderiales bacterium
TGGCGAATGCCACTGCGGCCAATACCTGGCCGTTGCGGTTTGCTGCTGTCCTGACATTCGTGCCGGCCGCATCTTTGGCCGAGCCATTCACGCGGGTGGCGTGCCCGAAGCCTCCCGTGCGAACCGGTTCCGTTCTCGATCCACTCATCTCGAAGCGCCACGGTGTTGAAGGAATCCCTCCTGGTCTCTGCGGGTGCAATGGAGGACGTTTTGAACCATTATGATGGAAGGGGCGTGAGCTTGTGTTGCGGATTATCAAATCCATGCATCCCGGACGAGCGAGTCCGCACTGCGGTGGTTGTATTGCATTCGACGCGATGCGGCCAATCGCGCGAGATGTCGCGGTCACGGTAGGGGAACGGGCACCCGTTGAACGTATGCCTATCTGGATTTTTTGCGTTTGCTGTGCGTAAACTCCAATCAGATCGGCGCAGTCGGCATTGCGCCGTTCGCCCTTCATCGAAGGAGCGCGCTCCGTGCTAACCGATCGCTATGGCCTTTCCGTTGGAACTCAATCCGCGCCGGCACGTGATGCCTATGCAGAAGGTGTCGATCTGCTGGTGGCAGCTTGCACCGGGTCGGCCGCGGCCTTCGATCGCGCGCTGGCGGAAGATCCCGCCTTTGCGCTTGCCCATCTGGCGAAAGCACGATCCATGCAGCTCGCCGGCAATCTTCCTGCAATGCGCGAGTCGTTCGATCAGGCGCAAGCGCTCAGCGGTTCGATGTCCGAGCGCGAACGAAGCCAGGCCGAAATCTTTCGGCGTCTCTTCGCGGGGCAGGCTGCCGATGCACTGGCCGCCGTGCGGTCTCATATGGCAGCGTGGCCGCGCGATGCCCTGGTGCTTAGCCTGGCTGCGAATCAGAGCGGGCTGATCGGCATATCGGGACTGGCAGGTCGCGAGGAGGATCTTGCCGAGTTCCTGGGGCGTCTGGCGCCTGAATATGGCAATGATTGGTTCTTCGATGGGCACTACGCCATGGCACTGTCGGAAGTGGGCCGGCGCGACGAGGCCCGTCCGAGGGTTGAGCGGTCGTTGGCGCAGCGCTCGCTGAATGGCTATGGGGCTCATGCCTTTGCGCATCTCTGCTACGAGACGGGTGATCTCAACGCAGGCATCGCTTTCCTTCGCGAGTGGCTGCAGGGGTACGATCGCGCCGGCGCGATGTACGGGCACATCAGTTGGCACCTCGCGTTGTTCGAACTGCAGGCGGGCCGGGTCGATGAAGGATGGAAGCTCTACACCGACGCCTTCTCCGCCGATGACCATCGAGGGGCAGCCCATCAGAAGGTGGTCGACTCCGTCGCGTTCCTGTGGCGCTCCGAATTGGCGGGATACCCCCGGGACGCGTTGCGCTGGAAGAAGATTTACGACTACGCAGTGGCCAAGTTCGCTCGACCGGGAATGTTTCTGGCCGACTGGCATGTGGCGCTTGCGCACGTTGCCGTGGGTGACGACGACGGTCTGGCAAAGTGGATTGCGGCGATCGAGGATCGGGTGCGCGCCGGGAACTATGCATCGCAGGCGATCGTGCCGACCGTCGCCCGGGCATTCGCAGCGTTCGAGCGCGGCGACGACGCGACGGCCATCGAGCTCATCGGGGCGATACTGCCCGAGCGCGAGCGTATGGGGGGCAGTCGAGCGCAGGTCGATCTCGTCGAATCGACGCTGCTGCGAGCGTGTCTGCGGGCGGGGCGCCTGGATGATGCACGGCGTGTGCTGCGAGAGCGACGTCCTGGACCAGCAGGCTTGCCGGTAGCGGGCGCAGCCCGACTGCACTAATCGGCGCGGTGGTCCGACAGGCTGCTAGGTCCAGGCGTAGCGCACGATATGAAAGAACACCGGTGCGGAGAAGCATATCGAGTCCATACGATCGAGCATGCCGCCGTGGCCTTCGATCAGGGTGCCCCAATCCTTGACGCCGCGGTCGCGCTTGATGGCGGACAGGACGAGTCCGCCGAAGAAGCCCATCAGCGTGATGACGAGCGATACGAAGAACGCTTCCAGGGGCGAGAACGGCGTGATCCAGTAAAGCGACATGCCCAGGAGCGTGGCGCTGCCCGCGCCGCCGATGAAGCCTTCCACCGTCTTGGAAGGTGAGAGGCTCGGGGCGATCCTGCGTCGCCCCATGAGCTTTCCCCACACGTACTGAAGGACATCGCTCGCCTGCACGACCAGGATCAGAAAGACGACGAGGAATGCTTCCCTGCCCGCGTATCCGGGAATGTCCAGCGTGAGCAGTGCCGGGACGTGGGAGATGCAGAACACCGTCAGCATCAGTCCCCATTGCGTCGTGGCGGTGCGCTCCATGAAGCCGCGCGTATCCGAGGATACGGCGGCCGCGATCGGAAGCGTCAGGAAGGCGTAGACCGGAATGAAGATCGCGTAGAGTCCGTACCACCCCAGCCAGACGAGAAAGTACTGGATGGGCACCGCTAGGAAGAAAGCGAGCGAGAGCGAGAAATGATCCGAGCGGCGAGTCGGTGTGAGGGTAATGTACTCGCGCAGGGCGGCAAACGACACCAGAGCGAAAAGCACGATGACCGCCGACTTGCCGGCGAGCAATGCCGCGCCCAGCACGCCCGCCATGATCCACCAGGCATTGACCCGTTGAATGAGGTTGTCGATGACCCCGTGGGGAGCGCCCTCTGCAACGACAAGCCTGAGGGCATGCCCGACGATCGATGCGACGAGCAGCAGACCGAAGATGCCTGCAACGAGGATGTGCGTTGGATTCGACATGTCCATGGTGCTCAGGCCGGCTGGGCGGCTTCGCCCAGCGCGAGGAGCGCCGTGCGAGCGCGGGTGAGAAACGCGCCTCTCGATTCATCGGCTACACGTGAAATCGGCTGTCCGAAGGTGACCGAGCACAACAGCGGAATGGGAATGGTGGCCCCCTTGGGGAGGACGCGCCCCACGTTGGCGATCCACGTCGGAACGAGTTCGACCTCGGGACACGCGCAGGCCAGGCGATAGAGCCCGCTCTTGAAAGGCAGCAGACGCTCATCGGTCGTGTTGCGTGTTCCTTCGGGGAACAGGATGAGTGAATCCCCGCCATGCAGGGCGGTTTCCATGCAACCGATGGGATCGCCGAGATTCATCGTGCCGCTGCGGTCGATGAGCACGGCGCGGATCACTTCGTCGATGATGTAGCGCCGAAGCGAAGTCTGGTACCAGTAGTCGGCACCGGCCACGGGGCGGGTTGCCCGACGCAGCGCGACCGGCAGCGCCGCCCAAATGAGGACGATGTCGGCGTGGCTCGAATGGTTCGCGAAGTAGATGCGCTGGCGGGGCAGCGGTGCGCATCCCTCCCAGCGGGCTTGCACGCCGGTCAGCAGGCGAGTGAATCCGATCATCCCCGCGGACAGTGCGGACGCGAGTGTGCTCATTCTCTGGCGGGTGTCCTTCCCTGTGCCGGCGCCGCATTGTGATGGATCTGCGTTCGATGCGCCGGGTGAATTCGTCGACGGATTACGCGCCCACCACGGCCTCACCCTTGATCGTGACGCGATGCATGTAGCGTTGCCCGTACGATTTGTAGTCAGAGACGGCGTAGTGCATGGTGCAGCGATTGTCCCAGATGACGAGGTCGTTTCGGGACCATTTGTGCCGGTAGATGAACTCGGGCTGGGTGCAATGGGCGAAGAGGAAGGCGAGCAGGGCAGCGCTCTCTTTGGGCGTCATGCCCACGATGCTGGCCGTGAATCCCGGGTTGACGAAGAGCGCCTTGCGCCCCGTCTCCGGAATGATGCGCACGACCGGATGCGTGGCGAATTTCGCCTTCGCAAGCTCAGCCTTGCCGGCAAATTCCTTGGCGTAGCTGTTTGCGCGTTCGCCCTCGATCGTGTTGGCGAGCGTGTGCACCGCGCGTAATTCCGAGAGCAGGTGCTTCATCGTGTCGGAGAGCGCATCGTACGCATGCGTCATCGAAGCGAACTGGGTATCTCCGCCGTAGGGCGGAATCTCGATGCCGTGAAGGAGGCAGCAGCGAGGCGGAATCTCGCTGTGGGATCCATCCGAATGCCAGTACGTGCCGGCATCCTCGCGACCCTGCGCAATGCCGTCGACGACCTTGTTGGAGACGCGATAGATCTCCGGATGCTGCGGATGGTAGTAGTCGGCCAACACCGAATCCGGCGCGCGCCTGCCGACGCTCGGTTCGCCGAAGCGTGCGCCGAATGCGATGT
>JBIKKL010000476.1:0-4170 GCA_044360365.1 Burkholderiales bacterium
CGAGGAGAATCTGCCGATGATCATGAGCGGCGCCTCGCTCACAAAACTGGAAGACGTGCGCGCTGCCGGACGCACCGCATGGTTCCAGGCCTATCTGCCCGGCGAAACCGATCGCATCCAGAAGCTAGTCGACCGCGTGGAGCGTGCCGGCTACGACACCCTCGTGCTCACCGTGGATACCCCGGTCAACGCGAACCGCGAGAACAATGTGCGCAGCGGCTTTCACAAGCCACTGCGGCCCACGCCGCAGCTGGCGTGGGATTGCCTGACGCATCCGGGCTGGTTCTTCGGCATGCTGGTGAAGACGGTGATGAATCAAGGCATGCCCTACTTCGAGAACATGGGCGAGCGCGTCCCGCTCATCGCCTTCAAGGCCGAACGCGACCGCGGCAACCGGGACGAACTCAACTGGGCGCACGTCGAACTCATGCGTCGAATCTGGAAGGGAAAGCTCGTCCTCAAGGGCGTGCTCAATCGCGACGTGGCGCGGATCGCCCGCGAGAGCGGCGTCGATGGCGTGATCGTCTCGAATCACGGCGGCCGCCAGCTCGACTACTCGGTGGCGCCGTTGCGCGTTCTGCCTGGCATCGCGGCGGAAGCGAAAGAGATGACTGTGATGATGGACGGCGGCATCCGCCGCGGCACCGACATCCTCAAGGCCCTGGCGCTCGGCGCACAGTTCGTATTCGTCGGTCGGCCCATTCTTTACGCCACGGCGATCGGCGGCGCAACCGGGCTCCGGCACACAATCAAACTGCTGCGCGAGGAGGTCGGGCGCGACATGGCACTCCTCGGCATCAACACGCTCGACGAAATGACACAGGATATGCTCATGCCTGCGCACGGTTTCGACGGGCTGTCGATGTCGTCGCTACTGCATGAACGGCAGCGCGACTGATCTCGAGGTCGATGCGACCACACCGGCACGCAACGAGCGGGTTGCGGCTGCTCTTTCGCTCGGCTCGAGCAATGGCAAGCGACGCCGCCGAGCGAATCGATCGCCGGATTCAACCTCGTCATTCACCGCATCAACTCGCGATGATCCACCATGATGCAACGATCCTGCACCACTTGTATTCCCGCCTCGGCGAGCCGTAGCGCCGCCTCGTCGTTGCGGATGCCGAGCTGAAACCAGACCGCCCGCGATTTCTTCGCGAGGATGTCGTCCACGTGCTGGGGGATGTCCGCCGGACGGCGGAACACATTGATCAGGTCGACATCGCCCGGAATATCGACGAGCTTCCGGTAGACCATCCGGCCGAGAATCTGCGTCGCTTCGGGGAAGTACACCGGCACCGGTACGATTTCGTAGCCGGCGTCCTGCAGATACTTCGGCACGTAGTAGGCGGCCTGCCCCGACTGTTCCTCTGTCTTGATGCCCAGCACCGCAATCGTTCGAGTGATGGTCAGCAGGCGGCGCAGATCATCGGGGCTATCGACGATGTTCGGATGGGAATTCATGAGTAGTCGTACCTCCATCGGCGCGTGACGGGTTCAACGTTTTGCGGCGATGCACGCCTCGTGCCTGCCGGCTGCAGCGCTCGCGCTTCGATCAGCGCCCAAGGTGCCGAGCAGAATTACTGCTTGCGCTTCAGCTTTTCCTGCTCGACCTGGCGTCGCTCCGCCTCGACCTCATCACGTACCTGAGCAAGCACGCCGGTCAGCGGGCGCCTCGGACCTTCGATCGGCCTGCCTTGATCGGATGCCCATCGGCGCACTGCGTCCACACGATTGGCCGTCAGCGGATGGGTGGCGAGAAACTCGACGGCCGGCAACGCCGCACCGACCTGTTCGGCTTGCGCTCTTGCGAAGATGGAGAACAAATCCATCGCGCCGCCGACATGACCGTACTCTGCGGCCAGCACGCGCAACGCTTCCTCGTCCGCCTCGCGCTCCTGATCCCGATTGAAGGAGAGCAACGTGACGACGCCGGCCTGGGAAAGTGCGCCACCGGCGGCGCTGCGTCCGAGGTCGGCGGACACCAACGACAGGATCACCCCCACCGCAACCCCTCGCCCGAGGGCCGCCGCCGGGTGCCGGTGCTTCAGATGTGCCATCTCGTGCGCCATCACCATCGCCAGGGCATCCTCGCTTTCGACCTTGGCCAGCAGCCCGCGAAAGAAGACCGTATGGCCACCGAGCGTGGCGAACGCGTTGACCACGCCTGACTCCTGATAGCCGACTTTGACTTTCATGCCCGCGGGGAAACTCATCCGGGCGGCGAGACGATCGGCAAGCGCCTGCAATTCCGTCTGAACCGCGCGCCCTCGTTCCGTTTTCGGGGTAACGGAGAAAGCATCTCCCACCAATCGCGTTTCGTATTCGAAAGGAATACGAGGCGCGATCCACTGCGCACCGTAGGACACGACTCCGACCGTGACGCCGATCAATCCGAGCACCACGGCCGCCAGCCACGCGAACTCCTTGAGCGGGTGCTCGTGCGAAGCATTGATGCCTTCGGCGGGGAGTCGATTCTCGAACTTCATGGCGCCGTTCGCATGCTCCAGGGCCTTGGGGCTATGCCGCCGACCGCTGACGCGGCACCAGTGCCGTGCCGTAGGCCATCACTTCCATCGAAGGCGCCCAGCCGCCCGTGATGGTGGTGGTCTCGAAACGCAGGCATACGACCAGCTTCGCCCCCTTGCGCCGTGCGTCCTCCTTCAACCGGAGAACCGCTTCGCGGCGCGCGCGCTCCATGAGCGTTTCGTAGGAACGAAACCGCCCGCCCACGAGATTGCGCAATCCGGCGACGACTGTCTTGAAATAGTCCGCGCTCACGACGACGGTGCCATGCACGAGATAGGCGTCCTGGGGCGTGACCGAGTCGGGCGGGAAGCGCATCGAGAACGCGAGCACATCCTGGTAACGCCGCTCGCGCAGGCGGATGGAGGCATAGTGACGACTCTCCAGGATGCGACCTACCGTGTAGCCTGCCGTCATCAGCACGGCGAAGATGATCAGATCGAGCATGATCGCCGGCTACTGGTCTTCGAGCCGAACGGCGCTGCCGTAGGCGAGAATCTCCGCCGCACCGGCCGAGATCGAGGTCGTTGCGAATCGAACGTTGAGCACCGCGTTGGCACCGATCGACTTCGCCTCCGAAGTCATGCGTTCGATCGCCTCTTCGCGCGCTTCCTGCATGAGTTCGGTATAGCCCTTGAGTTCGCCGCCCACGATGTTCTTCAGGCTCGCGAAGATGTCCTTGCCCACGTGTTTCGCCCGCACGGTGCTGCCCTGGACCATGCCCAGATGCGAGACCATGCGCTTGCCTGGAATGATTTCGAGATTGCTGATGATCATGTTCGCATCCGGTTGTCGAGCGCCCGCCTCCCTGGGCAACTCGTCGATGTTACGCCAAGCCATTGGAATACAAGCATGAAAAAGGGGCCGAACCGGCCCCTCTTTCTCAGCGTCGACAAAACGTCGGCAGCCCTCGAGGCCGCTCGGCGATGCGATATCAGCGTGCTGCGGCCTTCTTGCGGTTTGCCTCGACCCAGCCGTCGACCAGCACGACTGTTTCGTCCAGCACGTCGTTGCGCAGCCCCTTCTGGCGCGCGATCGACTGCACGAGACGATCGACGCGTTCGATGAAAGGCGCGCCGTTGGCAAGGGCACGGGCCGCGGACGATGGCGTTACCAGCGAAAGTGCGGCGTTGGCGTACTTCTCGAACGGCACCAGATCACGTTCGTCTGCGCCGAGTGAGACGCACAGTGCCTTCACCCAGTCGTAGACCGAGCGCGAGGCCTCGAGATCGCTGTGCACGGCATCCTTGATCGGACGCATGCCGTCCTTCTGCACGCAGCGGTAATTGCCTGCGATCAGCATGCTCCACTTCGCGAGCGGGACGAAAATAGATTCATGGGTTTTCAGCCGGACCGGCAGTTCGATCCTGCCCTTCGGGCCGTCGTAGCGTGCGGCGTCGATGTCGGATTCGAGCTGTCGCAGGATGCCGGTGTAGGCATCGGAATCGAAGCGGGCTGCCTTGAAGTTCGTCGCCAGACGAACCTGCAGCACGTTCACCGGATCCTCCGGCGGACGGAAGGCCTGCGGATCCGGACTGCAAAGCGTCATGTTCGCGGGGTTGAAGCTGTCCCACACGCTTGCGTCGGTAAAGCAGTCGCGCAGCTTGGAGACATCGAGCCCCGGAATGCGTGCAAGGTAAGGCAGCG
>JBIKKL010000077.1:0-11833 GCA_044360365.1 Burkholderiales bacterium
CTATACGGATTGGCTGTATCGACAGGGCAGTCTAGCCGCCGATGGCACCATCGGAAGCTTTGCCGCGCCGCGCACCGCGTGGTGGACCCGCTTCAGTGACTTCCGGCAAGGCTTCGGCGCGCTCGGCGGCGGCAACGTCGACGTGCGTGCGGCGCGCGACATCGACGGGGTCGGCTTCTCCGTACCGACGAACGGACGTCTCGTCGCGCCGAACAATGCGCTGCCCAGCCTCGACAACCTGGTGGTGCAAGGAGGCGGGAACCTCGTCGTGATCGCCGGCGGCGCTATCGACAGCAGCAGCTTCCTGATCGGCGATGGCAGTGGGCGGATCGAGGCCGGCGATGCCATCGGCAGTTCGCGACTGACCGCCCTGGACCGGCGCCCGCTTTACTCCTCGGTCGCGCTCGGCGAAGGCCAGATCACGATGAGAAGCCGCACGGATCTCGTTCTGGAAACGGTCGCAAGTCCTACGGTGATCGAGCAGGTGCCGAACAACTTCGCGGGCAGCGGGGGCAACAACCGCCGCTCGTACTTCTTCGGCTATGGCGACGATAGTTCGCTGACCGTTGGCAGTGCTGCGGGGTCGATCGCCTTGCTCAATGAACCGATCGGACTCGGCCAGTTCGCGTCGCGTCTCGCAAACGGGCAGGAAGGGTTGTTCGTGTACCCGGCGCGCGTACGCGCCGAAGCGCCTTCGGGATCGCTGCGCATCGGCGGAAACTTCGAGCTGTACCCTTCATCGAGCGGATCGCTCGATCTGCTCGCCGGCGAATCGATCGTGTTCGAGGGTCGCGTCGGCATGATCGATGCGCCGCAGGACCGTTTGCCGAGCGCGGTGGCGCCGGATCGGAACACCGAGCGCTTGCGATTGCAGGCGTCCGGGTTGTCGGCCACGGGGATCGATGCCCATTCGAGCCCGCCGCTGCATCTAGCGAATGCCGATCCAGTGCGCATCATTGCGCTGCAGGGAGACATCGTCGGGCCGGTGACCTTCGATACCCAGGGGCTGCCCAGCGTGGCGACGATGGCCATACTGCCCAAGCCGCTCCTGCTCTCGGCGGGCGGCGATGTTCGCGATGCGTGGATCTTCGGGCAGAACCTGCGCGAGGACGACGTCTCCCTCGTCGCGGCGGGCGGCGATCTTGTCTACAGCACGGTGGGCGGATCAGGCAGCCGCGCGCGACTGGAATGGGGTGGACCGGGTCGGCTCGAGATCGCCGTGGGGGGAAGCATCGATCTCGGCGATTCGATCGGCATCGTGACGCGCGGGAACCTCAACAACCCGGCGCTTGCAGAGCAGGGCGCGAGCATAGTGATGAGCACGGGCGTCGCACCGGTCGACTATGCGGGTTTCATCGACCGTGCACTCGCGCGGCCTTCGGGGTCGGGGCAGTTGGATCTCATGCCCAAGCTGATCGCGTCCGTGCGCGAGCGCACCGGCGATGCGAGTCTCGATGGGGAGGCTGCATTGAGCGCCTTCCGTACGCTACCTGAGCAGACGCAGTCGCTGTTGGTGCGTGAGCTGTTGTTCGACGCGTTGAAGCAGACCGGACGCACGGCGCCGAACGTGAGCGGCGGCATCGAACGCTACGACCTCGGCTATAACGCGATTGCCGATCTGTATCCGCAGACGAACGGCCGCTCGTATGCGGGCGACATCAACCTGTTCTTCAGCCAGATCAAGACCGAGCAGGGGGGCGACATCGAACTGATGGTGCCCGGCGGGGTGGTGAACGCGGGCCTCGCCAGTCTGGGCGGGGGCGGCAAGTCCGACGCGCAGCTCGGCATCGTCACGGTCCGGGGCGGCTCGATTCGAGCCATGGCCAGCGACGATTTCTTCGTCAATCAGTCGCGCGTGTTTACGCTTCAGGGCGGAGATATCCTGATCTGGTCTTCGAACGGCAACATCGACGCCGGTCGGGGGGCCAAGTCGGCGAGTGCCACCCCGCCGCCGCAGATCATCACGCGCGGCGATCAGATCGTCCTGGACATCACCAACTCGATCTCGGGCAGCGGGATCGGCGTGCTCCTTGCCAAGGCGGATGTCGTGCCCGGGGACGTCGACCTGATCGCACCACGCGGCGAGATCAATGCCGGGGAAGCGCCGATCCGGGCGGCGGGCAACATCAACATCGCCGCCGAACGTGTCGTCGGCGCGGACAATATTCAAGTCGGCGGTGCGTCCACCGGCGTGTCGCTGCAGGCGGCACCCTCGATCAGTGCCGGCATCGCCAGCACCGGCAGCTCGGTCGCCGAGGCGAGCCGCTCCGCGGAGCAGGCAACGCGCGCAACGGCGAACACGACCACGGCCGCGCTTGGAGATCAGGCGCGCTTCCGGCCGACCTTCCTCACCGTCGAGGTCTTGGGTTTCGGTGACGAGGCGCCCCAGAACGCACCGGACGAGCGCAGACCGCGCTGACGCGACGTTGCCATCACTGAAGTGAAACACGACCTGCCCACAATGTTCGTTTCTGCTGCGGAATCCCTATGACACGTCTGCGATCGATACTGCTGGTAATGCTCCTCGGCTGTCTGCCGACCGTTGCGAACGCGTGGTGGAACGCCGAGTGGTCCAACCGGCGCCCGATCGCGGTCGATGCCGCGCCGAGCGGTGCGGATCTGAAGGAGGGCCTGACCAATCTGGTCGTGCCCGTGCGGCTCCATACGGGCAACTTTCCCTTCCTCGAAGCGAAGGAAGACGGATCGGACCTGCGTCTGATCGCAGGCGACGACAAGACGCCGCTCAAGTTCCACATCGAGAAGTTCGATGCGGTGAACGAACTTGCGATCCTCTGGGTGCAGCTGCCCAGGATCGCGGAGGGTGCGAAATCGGAACCCATCTGGCTCTATTGGGGCAACACGAAGGCGCAGGCAGCCGGCGACTCGAAGAGCACCTTCGATGCAACGTATCTCGCGGTCTACCATTTCGCCGAGCGCGCCGGTGCGCCGGTCGATGCGACCGCATCCGGGCTGAACGCCGCGCGCGCATCCGGACTGCAGCCAGTCGGCGATGGACCGATCGGCAGTGCGGTCGCGTTCGACGGTTCGGGATCGATCTCGATCGGCCCGGCCCCTGCGTTGAAGCTGGCGGGGGGGACGGGTCTCACGTTCAGCGCATGGATCCGTCCGGCGCAAGCGCAGACGGCTACGCTATTCGCGCTGGGGCGCGAAGGTGCCGCTGTGGAGATTGCGCTGGACGGGAGCCAGGTGGTGGTGCGCGGCGCCGGCAAGGCGGAAGTGCGGGGCGGGGAAGTCCCGCCTGGGCGATGGACGCACGTCGCGGTCGTCTTGGCGGATCAAACGAGGGTCTACGTCGATGGACGCGAGGCGGCTGCCGGCGCGCTGAAAGGTATCGAGGCCCAGGGCGAAGCGACGGTCGGCGGGGGATTCGGTACGGCGCGCGGGTTCGAAGGTGCGATGGACGAGGTCCAGTTGTCCCCGCTGGCCCGCAGCGAGGGATGGATACGCGGCGCGTGGGCAAGCCAGGCGCAGGATGCGAAGCTGCTCACCTATGGCGAAGCGGAAACGACCGAGGGCGGCTCCAGCTATCTGACGATCCTGCTCGATGCCGTGACGATCGATGGCTGGGTCGTGATCGTGATCCTGATGGTCATGCTGGTGGTGAGCTTTGTCGTCATGATCGGAAAGGCCATCGTGGTCGGACGCGTTGCGCGCGCCAACGATCATTTCATGGAACGATTCCGGCAGATCGGCGCGGACCTGACTGCGCTGGCGCCGCCGGAGCCCGGCGCCGGTGCAGGCAGTAGCGTCGCCCCCGCGGCGGCGGCAGCCGGGTTGTCGAGCGCGTCGTCGCTCTACACGCTTTACATCACGGCCGTGCGGGAAGCACGAATCCGGATCGCGCTGTACCGGACGCGGGGTGTGCGCGAATCGCTGACCCCGCAGGCGCTCAGTGCCATCCGGGCCAGTCTCGATGCCGACCTCACGCGCGAGACGCAGCGGCTCAACAACCAGATGGTCCTGCTCACGATTGCAATCTCCGGCGGTCCGTTTCTCGGTCTGCTCGGGACGGTGGTGGGCGTGATGATCACGTTCGCGGCGATTGCGGCCGCGGGCGACGTAAACGTGAACGCCATCGCGCCAGGCATCGCAGCCGCGCTGGTGGCTACCGTGGCCGGTCTGGCCGTCGCGATTCCTGCGCTGTTCGGCTACAACTACCTGACGAGCCGAATCCGCGACATCTCCACCGACATGCAAGTGTTCTCGGATGAGATATTGACCAAGCTCGCTGAGCAGTTCGCGGACTAAGACGGAGCGACGACCATGCAGGTGCAAAGCGCGAACAAGCCCTACGACGACATCAACATCACGCCGATGCTCGACCTCGCCTACGTGCTGCTGGTGATCTTCATCATCATGACGACCGCATCGGTGCAGGGCATCAAGGTCAATCTTCCGAAGGCGAGCAACGCCCCGAGTCTCGCCAAACCGACGACCAAGGCGATCACGATCAGCGAGGACGGGAAGCTCTATCTCGATACCTATCCGGTCACGCTCGAAGAACTGGAGCTGCGGCTGCGCCAGTACAAGGCCGTCACGCCGGATTTCCCGGTCGTGGTCAAGGGCGACGCACGCATCCAGTACGAACGCGTGATCGACGTCCTCGATGTGCTCGGGCGCGTCGAGATCACCCAGCTCGGTCTGGTGACGCAGCGCCTGGTCAAGTGACCGGCTGCCCCGGGAGGACATGACCATGGCTACGCGCAGCCGTCTGAAGGGCGTCGGAATCGCAGCGGGCGTCCTGGGTGTCGGCGCGCTCGTCTGGTTCGTGGCACAGAGTCTGTCCGGCAGCAGCGGGCCGGTACGCAAGCATACGGTGCATCAGCTTTCGCTCGTGAAGCCCCCACCCCCGCCGCCTCCGCCGCCGAAGCAGGAGCAGCTGCCGGAGGTGAAGAAGGAAGAGGTGAAGATCGAGACGCCGCAGCCGCCGCCTGAGACGCCGCAGCAGGCGGATGCGCCGCCACCGGGCGCCAATCTCGGTCTGGATGCGGACGGGAGCGCGGGCACGGACGGCTTCGGCCTGCAGGCCAACAAGGGCGGACGCGATCTGCTCACGCTCGGCGGTCCCGCTGGAAGCGAGTCGGGACGACACACGGCATTCGCAGGTCGGCTGCAGCGATTCCTGCAGTCCGAACTCGCGCGCAACACCGCACTTCGCGAAGGCGAGTATCGCGCCGAGATCAGGGTCTGGCTGGGCAACGACGGTGCGATCGCCCGCGTCGAGATTGCCCAGGCAAGCGGCAATTCCAGGATCGACGAGCAATTGCGGATTGCCTTGAATGCGTTGCCGGGAATGGGTGAACGACCTCCCGAGACCATGCCGCAGCCGGTCCGGTTGCGTATCACCTCCCGCGCCTCGGGCTGACGCTGCACCCGCACGCGCACGAACGAAAAGAGCACCTACGCCATGGGAACACGTTTTGCACGAACCGTCATCGCCGCTGCCTTGTCGACGCTCATGGGGGCGTCGCACGCAAGCGAGCGCGAGAGCCTCGAGCAGTTGCGAAGCACGACCTTGTCCCTGATCGAAGCACTGGTCGAGCAAGGTGTGCTCACCAAGGAGAAGGCGCAGAGCATCATCAAGGATGCACAAACGCGCGCCGCCGCAGGCCATGGCGCGAAGAGCGCCGGCGACAAGCCGGCGACGGTGAGGGTGCCGTATGTACCGGAGGTGGTGAAGAACGAGATCCGGGAGCAGCTCAAGCAGGAGATCATCGCCCAGGCTCGCACCGAGCGCTGGGCGGAACCGAACGCCGTGCCCGGCTGGGTCGATCGATTCTCGCTGGACGCAGACTTGCGGGTGCGGCTGCAGACCGAGCGCTTTGCAGCTGACAACTCGCCGCCCGCGTTCTTTCAGGTGCAGGGTCAGAGCAACGTGACCAATACGCTCGAAGATCGCGAGCGTTTGAATGTGCGAGCGCGACTCGGATTTCTGATGCAGTCGCCCGAAGCGATCAACGGCGGCATCCGCATCACGACGGGCTCGACTTCGAGCCCGGTTTCGACCAGTTCGACGCTTGGCAATTCGTTCGGCAAGCACAGCATCGCCCTCGATCGTGCGTGGATGAGCTACCGTCCGCTCGAATGGTTGCGATTGCAGGGCGGTCGCATGCCCAACCCGTTCCTCAGCACGGATCTGGTCTGGCACAACGATCTCGGCTTCGATGGGCTGGCCGTTGCCCTGGCGCCCCTGGATCGGCCGGATCGTGCCGTCAAGCCATTCCTGACCGCGGGTGCGTTCCCGGTCCAGGAAGTCGAGTTGTCGTCCCGGGACAAATGGCTCTTCGGCGTGCAGGGCGGTGCCGAGTTCCAGTGGGGGGCGCGCACGCGCTTCAAGCTCGGTGCAGGCTACTATCACTTCGACAACATGGCGGGCACGCCGAACGTCCCGGCGACGCCCAATCTCAACGATTTCACGGCGGTGCAGTTCCGGCAGAAGGGCAATACCGTCTTCAACATCGATGCCGACGGCAATCCGGCGACGAACCTGTACGCGCTCGCTGCGAACTATCGGCTTGCGACGCTCACGGCGGTGCTCGATCTCGCGCAATGGGATCCGGTGCACGTGGTGCTGTCCGCTGAAGCGGTCAAGAACATCGGCTTCGATCGGGATGAGATCGCGCAGCGGACGGGGTTCACCGTCGACCGGCAGACGCGCGGCCACCAGGTGCGCGTGAGCCTCGGCTATCCCTCCGTGCGTGAGCGGCACGAGTGGCAGGTGTTCGCCGGCCATCGGTACCTGCAGGCGGATGCCGTGCTCGATGCGTTCAACGATGCCGACTTCCATCTCGGCGGTACCAACCACAAGGGATACTTCTTCGGGGCATCGTATGGCGTCGGCCGAAACGCCGCCGTCAACATGCGCTGGATGAGTTCGAGACAGATCACCGGGCTGCCGTTGTCGATCGACGTGCTGCAGCTCGACTTCGGCGTGAGGTTCTGATGCGTCTCGCGTGCTCGCTCGTGTTCATTCTCATTGCATCGATGTTCGATGCAGGCCCCGCCATGGCCGCCGACACGCAGGTCGAACGTATGCGTCAGGCCGTTCGACGGGCGCAGGACGCGGCGCGGCAAGCGGAGCAGGAGCGCGCGGCTCTCCTGACCGAGAAGCAGACGTTGCAATCGACGGTCGAGAAATCCGAGCAGCAGTCGAAGGGCCTTGCCCAGGAGGTCGGCTCGCTGCGAGCGGCGCTGGCAGCCGAGCAGGCACGCTCCGCGAAACTGGCAACCGAGATCGAGGCAGTACGCAAACTCGAACAGCAGCACGAGGCTCGCCTTCGAACCCAGAGTACGGCACTCGAAGAAGCGCGTTCACTCGGATCGGATCTCGCGGCTCGACTCAAGGAGACGCAACGCACGCTCGATGTACGCGTAGCCGAAGGGATGAAGATCGGCGCCGAGAACGAGCGCACGAAAGCAGCACTGGCCTCTTGCGAACGGGACAACAGCGGCCTGTACCAGGTCAGTGTCGAGTTGGCGCAGAAGTTCACGGGGCTCAACTACTGGGACGGGGTGATGCGCCGCGAACCGCTCTTTCGGTTCGAGCGCGTGGAACTCGAAAACCTGATGGAGCGCTACCGAGACGAGATCGAACCGCGCCGACGGTGAGGAAGTCATCGATGGTTCGAATCGATGGTCCGCGCGTCCCCGGGATGGACAGATGAACCATCGCGATACATTGCGCAAGCATGTCGAACGCGGACTCGCCCTTCTCGCGTCTGGCCGCATGCAGGAGGCGCTTCTGGAGGCTCGATCCGCGGATCGACTGGACCCGGAGGCTGCCGAGAGTCTAGGTCTGCGCGGCATGATGATGCTGGCGCAAGGAAGGACTGAGGATGCCGAGCCGCTTCTCGCGCGGGCCTTCGAACGTGATGCCAAGAATGCACAGTGGGCCGTCGCGCTTGGGCGCGCGCGGTATCGCCTCAGACTTTGGGCGCAGGCCGAGACGGCTCTGCGCGCAGCAGTAGGCATCGATGCAGCGCTGGGCGATGCCTGGGTGCTGCTCGGGCTGGTGCTGCGGGCTGCGGGGAGATCGTCCGCAGCTGCAGGCGCGCTGGAGCGCGCCGTTGCCATCGATGCACGCAGTGATGCGGCGTTGATCAACCTGGGCAATGCCTATCGGGACCTCGGTCTTCACGATCGGGCGGGATCCTGCTATCGCGCTGCGTGTGCGGCTGCGCCGGGCTCTCCAGTGGCCCGCTATCATCTGGGCGTCTGGCTGCGCGATCAAGATGATGCCGAGGCAGCCGTCCGAGCGTTCGAAGCCGCGCTTGCACTCGATCCGGCCAGCATCGAAGCGCGGTTCAATCTGGCGGGTGCATTCTGCGCGCTGAACCGCATCGACGATGCCGCGCTCCAGATTGCGCGTGTCGTTTCGCTGCGACCGACCGACGTTGCGCTGCTCTTGCGGGGCGGTGCATTGCTGGCCGAGCACGACCGCGTGCAGGAAGCCCGTCCGCTCATCGAACGTGCGCGTGCGCTCGCGCCCGGGCATCCGGCTGTGCTCAACAACGTGGGCATGCTGCTTCACCGCGCGG
This sequence comes from Burkholderiales bacterium, assembly GCA_044360365.1. Classification (GTDB taxonomy): domain Bacteria; phylum Pseudomonadota; class Gammaproteobacteria; order Burkholderiales; family WYBJ01; genus WYBJ01. Next base: position 8,559 of record JBIKKL010000077.1, read on the forward strand.
GCGAACTGGAGGACGCCATCGCCGCTTACGATCAGGCACTCGGGCAAGAGCCGAATGGCTCCGCCCGATTGAATCGTGCGCTTGCCTTGCTCTCGGTCGGGCGATGGCGCGAGGGCTGGGAGGACTACGCCGCACGCTGGGGTAGCCGCGAACTGCTCGACCGGCTTCGGACCGCGTTGGGTTGCGAATGCTGGGACGGCGGCGACCTCTCGGGCAAGAGTCTTCTCGTGCTCGCAGAGCAGGGGCTCGGTGACGAGATCATGTTCGCTTCGATCGTTCCCGAGCTGGCTGTCGTTGCGAAGCGCGTGATCCTTCAGTGTTCCGAGCGTCTCGAAAGCCTGTTCCGCCGCAGTTTTCCTGAGGTCGAAATCGTGGCGGTGGACCGTATCGGTGCAGACTGGCCGGAACGTGTCGCGCAGCGCGCGGATGCATTCGGGCCGGTGGACCGGATCACGACTGTCGGCGAACTCGCGCGCTATCGCCGCTCCGAGCCATCCGCGTTTCCGACGCGTGCCGCCTACTTGAGATGCGATCCCGCGCGCAAAGCGGCGTGGCAGTTGCGGCTGGCGGGCCTGGGCGATCGGCCGAAGATCGGGCTGAGCTGGCGCGGCGGCATCGCTTCGACAGGACGGCATCGGCGCTCCTTCGATCTTCGAGCGCTGAAGCCGTTGCTGGAGCGCGCTGACGTGCAGTTAGTGAGCCTGCAGTACGGTGAATGCGTCGACGAGATTCGGGCGTTCGCTCAGACCTGCGGCATCACGATCCACCACTACCCGGAGGCCATCGAGGATTACGACGAAACCGCCGCGCTGGTGTGCGCGCTCGATGGTGTCGTCAGCGTCTGTACGGCCGTGGTTCATCTTGCCGGTGCATTGGGTCGCCCCGTGCACGTGCTGGCGCCCAGGGTGCCGGAGTGGCGCTACGGGCTTTCGGGGTGTCGCATGCCCTGGTATGCAAGCGTGGTCGTGCATCGTCAGGAGCGCAGTGGAGAGTGGGACAGCGTGTTCGCTGAGGTTAGCCGTGAGTTGCCAATCCGTGTCGTCACGGAATCGCCAGCGCGCGCTCACGATGAAGACGAGGGGCGCGACGCCGACGAAGCATTTCACGCCGATGATTGGACGCGTGCAGAGCGGGCCTATGCTGACGTACTCGAACGTCGCCCGGATGACGCCGCGGCCCGAAGCAATCGCGCAACGTGCCTGCTGCAGCTCGGGCGCCTCGAGGAGGCGATCGACGAGTTTCGGTCTGCCCTGGCCAGCGCGCCCAATTCGGATGCCCTGCACGCCAACCTCGGTTCGGCGCTTTACGAAGCGGGGCACTACGAGCAGGCTACCGAACACCTGCGGCGCGCAGTCGATCTGAATCCGAGCGCTGCCAAACACCGATACAACCTGGCGGCCGCATTGCAGGCCTGCGATCTGTTGGACGCGGCGCGGATGCAATACGACGAGGCGATTGCGCTCGAGCCGGACTTTGCCGATGCGCACAACGCGTTGGGCGTGTTGTTCTATCGCGAGCGGCGACTCGCCGAGGCACGAGCCGAACTCGACCGCGCGCTTGCGTTGGATCCCTGCAACCCGGACTACCGGCTCAATCGCGCTTACGTGCTGCTTCTCGACGGAGGCTGGGCCGAGGGTTGGCGCGAGCATGAATGGCGGCTGCTCTGCCGTGGCGGTGAAACCGGTCGCGCGCTTTCCGTTGGGGGGCCGAAGATCGAGCCAGGTGTCACGGTGCGTCTGGTGTCCGAGCAAGGCTACGGCGACTGCATACAGTTTTCTCGCTATACGTCTCGGCTTGCCGCGGCGGGCATGACTGTCGTACTGCAGACCTATCCGGCACTGGTGCGACTGTTCGAATCCGTACGCGGCGTCACGGCGGTGGTCGATGCGCCGGGTGCGCCTGCCTGCGATCGCGTCTACTCGCTGATGAGCCTGCCCGTCTTGTTCGGTACGTTGCCCGAAGACCCGCACGAGACGCCGTACTTGTCCGCGCCGGCGTATGCGATCGAACGGTGGCGCTCGAAGGTCGGTGCGTTGAAGGGTTTGAAGGTCGGATTGGTGTGGGCCGGGAGTTCACGCCGGGAAAACGCCGAAGCGGCCCGTGTCGACCGTCGCCGCAGCCTGCCGTTCGAGGCGCTCGCTGCGCTCGGCTGTGTGGATCGCGTGGCATTCGTCAGCCTGCAGGTTGGGCCGAGATCGATCGATCACACGGCCGCAACGTCCTCCTCGACGCTCGAACTCGCCGACTGGACATCGGAACTGCACGACTTCGCCGAGACGGCGGCACTCCTGACGCAGCTCGATCTCGTGATCTGCGTCGACACTGCCGTGGCGCATCTTGCGGGCGCGCTCGGCAAACCGGTGTGGATGCTGTCGCGATTCGACGGCTGCTGGCGTTGGCTGATGACAGGGCAGCGCACGCCCTGGTACTCGAGCATGCGCATATATCGACAGCCCGCCCCGGGCGACTGGGCAACGGTGGTGAATGAGGTCGCGCGCGACCTTGCGGACCTCGCAGACCCGATCGGCGTCCGGAAAGCGACGAGGTCAGGTGCCTGACAGCGAACTCGTCGGGGCTTCGTTGAGCATCTGCTCGATCTGCATCCGGGGAATGGCGCCGGGCACGAGCCGACCGTTGCCGAAGACGATGCCGGGCGTCCCGCCGATGTGAAGGCGGTCGGCAAGCTGTGCGATATCGCGTATAGGCGTTGCACAGGGCTCGGCCTGCGCAGGTTCTCGTCCCGCCAGCATGAGTTCGTCCCAGGCCCGCGCCCGGTCTTTCGAACACCATACCCGCTCGGCCTTGCGTGTGGCGTCCGGATGAATCGACGGGATGGGCAGCAGGAACGTGTAGATCGTCACGTCGGTGACGGCGGTCAGTTCGCGTTCGAGTTGCTGGCAGTGCGGACAGTCCGGATCCGAGAAGATCGCGAGACGCCGGGAACCGTTGCCCTTCACCGACTTGATCGCCAGCTCGAGGGGAAGCTTCGCGAAGTCGACCGTGCGCAGTTGTGCGACGCGCTCCTTGGTGAGGCTGCGGCCGTTGGTCAGATCGACGAGTTCGCCCATGAGTGCGATATCGCCGCGCGCGTTCGTGTAGAAGATGTTGAGGCCGTTTGCGACGACTTCGTAGAGGCCGCGCTCGGGAAGTTCCCGGATTTCGCCGATGCGTATGCCGGGCATGCGCTTGGTGAGCACCGAGCGCAGCTCGGCGTGGTCCGCGGCCTGAGCATGCGCCGGCGGTCCGATGAGGGAGAGGACGGCGGTCGCCGTCAC
>JBIKKL010000755.1:0-2636 GCA_044360365.1 Burkholderiales bacterium
GTCACGAGCCACACTTTCATGTCTTGCCCTTTAAACGACGTTTCTGTTACCCCTGACCGCCACGCGCACCCCGTTCCGCCGCCGGCGCAGGCAACGCCGGCCGACGCAGCGGCACGACGTTCTCGTTCGGCTCTTCGAGATGCCAGCGGATGACTTCCATGCGGCCGTCCATGTGCTCGACGATGCCCGTGCAGCTGTCGACCCAGTCGCCGCAGTTGAGATAGTGGACGCCATCGATCGTCTTGCTTGCTGCACAATGGACGTGACCGCAGATCACGCCGTCGAATCCGTGCTGTTTGGCAAAGCGAACCACGGCGTGCTCGAAGTGGAACATGAACTCCAGCGCGCGCTTGACCTTGTGCTTGGCGTAGCCCGCGAGCGACCAGTAACCCTGCATGTGCATCGTGCGGCGCACCGCCGAGAGCGTCGTGTTCATGCGGACCAGTGTTTCGTAGGCGACATCGCCGATCTTTGCCACCCAGCGGTGATAGCGCGTGACCTGGTCGAATTCGTCGCCGTGGATGAGCAGGTAGCGTCGTCCGTCGGCCCCCGTGTGGACGTAGCGTTCGACGACCTCGATCCCGCCGAACGAGATATCCACGTGATCCCTCAAGGCCTCGTCGTGGTTGCCGGGGACGAACACGACGCGCTGGCCATGCCGGGCGCGACGCAGGATTTTCTGCACCACGGTGTTCTGGGAGGGTGTCCATGCGACGGAGCGGTTCATCGCCCAGAAGTCGATGATGTCACCGAGCAGGAACACGTGTTCGGATTCGTAGCGGCGCAGGAAGGCAAGCAGGCGATCGGCCTGGCAGGCACGCGTGCCGAGGTGAACATCCGAGATGAAGACGGAACGAACTTGCTCGCTCACGATGCAGCCCCTTGTGAAAGATAGGTCGGGCGCGCCTTGGGGACCGGCGTCTGGCCTGCGGCCTCGAACAGAATCTCTTCCAGACCATCGATCACGTGGCTCCAGCCGGCATTCAGCGCTGCCGCGCGCGCGGCCCGCCCCAGCCTGCCGAACCGGTGCGGGTCACTGGCGAGGTCGGCGGCGAGTTTCTTGAACTCGCCGTGATCGCCGAAATGCGATAGCAGACCGTTGACGTCGTGTCGGATATGGTCGCGCGCCGCCGCATAGTTGAACGCCACGACGGCGAGCCCGCTGGCCATGGCTTCGAGGGTCACGTTGCCGAAGGTTTCGGTCATGCTCGGATAGAGAAACACGTCGGCGGAGGCATAGTGCGCTGCGAGATTCTGGCCGCGCTGAACGCCGGCGAAGAAGTGGCGCGGGTACGTCCGGGCAAGACGGGCACGTTCGGGGCCGTCACCCACCAGAATGAGCCGCGCGCGCGGGACGATCGCTTCGATCGCATCGAAGGCGCCGAAGAGCAGATCCAGGTTCTTCTCCGCCGCCAGTCGTCCCACGTGCAATACGATCGGATCGTCCGGGGATGCGCCCCATGTTCGACGCAAGAGCGTACTTCGCTGATCCGGGCTGAAGCGCAGCGTGTCCACCCCGCGGGATACGACCTCCACGCGCTTGTACCCGCAGCAGCGCAGGGATTCGGCCATCTCCTCGGTGGGCGCAAGCGTGACGGCCGTTGCATTGTGCAGATACTTCAAATAGCTCGCGATCGGCTGTTTCAACCAGCTCTTGCCGTAGTGACGCGCATACGCGTTGAAATTGGTGTGGTACTCGCTGACGACCGGAATGCCTAGATTGCGTGCGGCAAACATGGCCGACAGGCCAAGCGGACCTTCGGTGACGAGTTGCACCACGTCGGGCCGTTTGACCGACCAGCGCTGCTTCAGCAGCCGAGTCGCCGGCAGCCCGATGCGCATGGCGGAATACCCTGGTATTGGCAGTCCATTCACCAGCACTTCGGCGTGTTGCGTCCGGGTTCGCGGATAGCGATCCGCAGGCTGTTCCGGACGGATAACCTCCAGGTAGTGCCCTCGGACGGACAACTCGTTCGTCATGACCCCGATGGTCATGGCAACACCGTTGACTTCCGGAGGGAACGTTTCGGTGACTACGGCGATCTTCAGTGGACGCGTCATCTCGATTCAAGATCCTTCGCGTGTTGATCCCGCTTCTGATGTTGCTCTTTCAACGTGACGATTTTCTTGAAGTTTCAAGACGTGACGATGACATAGATATAGTTCGTCGCCGGCACAGCTGGCGTGTCGCAATTCGGTAACGGATGGGCTTCTACACTGGGCGAGGGTGTAAACCAGGACAGTATTCGTTGCCACTGATGGACACGATGGGCGAGACTCGAGAGGAGAGTGACATGGACGAGGTCGATCGCGCGCAGGTCGAGATCGAGCACGCGTTGCTGGACAGAATGGCCGCCGTGCGTGGGCGCATGGAGGCGCAGGCCATCGGGGTATGCCTCAACTGCGGCGAGCCGTTGCCTCGAGGGGTGCGCTGGTGCGATGCGGGCTGCCGGGACGACTGGTCGCGCAGCCTCGCATTCCGGATGGACGATTGAGACGAGCGCCTCGGTGACGCAGGTCGAGGCACGGTCTGCTTCACTGTGAACGATCACGTGCCGATGATTCCGCCATCGGTGCGGCGAATGACGATGGTCGCCGAGCGTGGGCGCTGTCCATTACCGTCCGGCCAGGCACTC
>JBIKKL010000477.1:0-4153 GCA_044360365.1 Burkholderiales bacterium
ATCGTAGTCGAAGCGGCCGGTGATCTTGTACTTGACGGAGTCGCTCAGGCGGCCTTGGCGTCCCAGTTCCACGCGCAGGCGGGCCTTCGACCAATGTTCCGGGTTCTCGTAGGAGTAGGCTGCTTCGGTTTGTACGTAACCGCGCAACCCGCTGCCGGAATCCTGCGCGACGCTAGCCTTGGGCTTGGCTTTGGGCAGATCGTCCCCGAATAGCGAATCCTTGGTTGCGGGCTTGGCGGGTTTCGGAGCGATGTCGTCACCGAAGAGGTCACTCTTCGATGCGGCTGGCTTGCGCGGCGGGGCCTTCGGGAGATCGTCGCCGAAGAGCGCATCCCGCGAGGGCGCCTGTGCAACCTCGATGGAAGATCGCGAAGCGTCGGACGAAAGCGTTTCACCGGGGGATGCTGCAGTGGCCGAGAAGGCGCTGCAGACGGCGCATGCGAGCAGAGTTCTTGCGAATGAAGTCATGACGCTCCGATGCTTGCCGCGAGGACGATTATTGATCGATTCTAACCGAGCCCGAACCCGCAGAAGATACATCGGCCAGCGTTGCGTAGTGAACGGCGTCTTTCGTGTTGCAGTGAAGTGACATGCGTGAGGCTGATTCAAGGCCTCGTCGACGCGGAGGCAATCGCGTGCCTGCCGACCACGAAGAACAGGAAGTGCGCAAGGTTCGGTGCTGCCGGGCCGAGATACGCTCCGGCGGTTCCCATCGGGATGGAAATTGCGGTCAAGAGTATCGTGCCCAGGACAGGATTGAAGAACGGGATGGGGCGCATGGATCTCGGGCGCATCCGGACGTCGGTCACGACGATGAAAATGCTTGCCGCAAGACATGCCACCGCCGAGGCGGAAGCGCACACCATGAGCAACGACGGCTCCGCGAACGCCTCTAACGGGAGTCGTGTTTTTGCTCCGCTGGCGAGAGCCAATTGGATGTCGAGCCCCGTGAGCACGTGCGTCAGCGCGCCACAACCCGCGACGACTGCGGCTAAAAACAGGAAAACCCCGCGGTGCGGGAAGGCGTAGGCATCAGCCAGGGCCCGATATCCCAGGAAGTAAACGGGAATGAGGAGGCCGAGCGCGCTTCCGACCAGGAGTTGGGTGCTGGCCAGCGATGAATCGACGCTCACGTGCCCGAACGCTATGCCCAGCATCATTGCATCGCCCAATGCCGCGGCGAGCGCGCTTAAGGCGGCAATACCAAGCATGGTGGAGGGGGCGGTACGGTTCGCGGGCGAGGGCATAGGCGTGACCAAGTCGCTTCGACCGACCAAGCCTAGCATGACGAACGCTCAGTTGCAGGCGTGGATGCGCATCCGTCGAATGAGAGAGCTTTCTTCCTGAACCGAAAGCGCGAAGCGATAGAGCGCCGCGTAAGTATGTCGTTCGCTCTGGCGGGCTTGTGCGATTTGCTCGCGCGTGTGGGCGAAGTCGAGGTGCATGAGTACGGCGGGTGCATTCACTCTCGGGCAGAGCCTTTTGTCTCCGCCGTTTCTGAAGCCCAGCATGCGTCGATAGAAGGCCTCATGCCGTGGATTTACCTCGATCACGAGGTGGTCGACTTCGCGAACGTGGTGTGCGAAGGCGTAGGCCATGTAGAACAGGGCGCAAAGCACTTCCCGGCCGGATACATTGCGATCCAGCGCCAGTCGCGTGAATTCGCATACGCTGCCACGCCGGCGAAGTTCGGCGAGTTCCTCAGGGTAAAGTATGTCGGCCTGAAGGCCGTCCGGGCCATCGAAGTTGATGGTCATTGTTCCGCAGGTGTGGTCGTTCTGGGTCGCCTGAAGCGTGGCGGTACGGCCGGGATGCGGGCTGCCGCCGAGGTCGCTGCGATATCCCAGGCTCGAATAGGCCTGAGAAACAAGGTGCTCGGCGCCTTGGGGGGTGTGGCCGTCAAACCAGAGATCGACCAGGAAGCGCGCTTCCGGAAAAACGAACGCCTGGGACACCGAGGGCCGGCTCCGCGCCGACTTGGGAGAATTCGAGGTGCTTCGACGTCGCTGCTCTTCGGCACCGGCGAACGCATCGTCGATCGCGGACGACGAGGTCAACGCGAACGACATGATGGGGGTACTCCGGCCGAACTCACGGGTTGCGCATCCTATCGGAAATAAAACAATGCGTTAGCAGTCATGCGTCGCCAGCCCAACACGGCCTTTGGTCCTACTTCCCCTGCAGTGGCGGCCGCAAGTGCGCAAACTTTCCCTACACGTGGATGGTGCTCTGCTTGGTGGTTTGGGATCCAGACAATTTTTTCACGAATATTGAGGATATTTTACCCACACTCGATCAAGGATGTTCGGGGGTGGTCGATAACACCGAGAATTCGTCACTCTCGGCGCCCTCGAGTCCCGATTGGCATGCGTGAATACCACACTGGCCGGAGAGCGGCTTGAAAGAGACCTCTAGTCGATTGTGAGCTAGGGGGGGTACGAGTATGATTCTTTTGGAAGTTTGTGCCGTGCGTCGTTTGGGATGTCGAACGTACTTTGAGTGCGTAGCCCATGCAGACGTCGGCCACGGTGCTGGACCGGCTTGTGCTTTTTCGGTCGTCGGCCATTGAGTGATGTGCGGCATCGGCTTCGAGCCGGTGTAATCAGGAGCGTGGGAGCCAACACAATGACGAACGCAAGATCGCTGGGGGGACGCTTGTCGAAATTTCTGTTTTGGGCCGTTGGAGCCTTGATGCTGGCCGGGTGTGCGGCGAAGTATCCTCCCGCCCCTGCCATGCCGGAAGGCGGCAATCAGGTCGAATACATCATCGGCGCGGGCGACACTTTGAATATCAACGTGTGGCGCAATCCCGAACTCTCCATGAGTGTCCCAGTGCGACCTGACGGGCGTATCACGACGCCGCTGGTCGAGGATGTGCCGGCCACAGGTCAGACGCCAACGCAGTTGGCGCGCGGTATCGAAAAGGCGCTGGCCAAGTACATTCAAGATCCCGTGGTAACCGTGATCGTCACCGGTTTCCGTGGTCCGCTCGAGCGCCAGGTTCGCGTCGTCGGGCAGGCCGCGAGGCCGCAGGCATTGCCCTTTACCGACAAGATGACGCTGCTCGATGTCATGATCGCCGTAGGTGGGATCACCGAGTTTGCGGACGGCAACAAGGCATCGATCCTTCGCGGGGCGGACAAGCCTCAGCAACTCGGCGTGCGACTGCGTGATCTCGTGAAGTACGGCGATGTGAGCGCCAATGTCGAGATGCGTCCGGGAGACGTGCTGATCATCCCGGAAAGTTTCTTCTGATCTTGTCTGTAGGTCTGGTGGATTGTCGTCGCTCACGCGGAGCGTTCGTCGGTTCATCGGTCCGCTCTGAGGCGGACTCCCTGTGTTGCTTGAAGTTTTTGTTCGCAAACGAATCGTGCAAGATGGTATGTCCTTTGCCTTCGAATTGACGTAATTGGAATCTGAGTGGTTCGGCAGTCCATTGCTTCGTTGAGCGAGGCCCTACAGGAGTCGGTTCATGCATGAGGTCGTCAGGCAGCTGCTCTCGTACCTGCGAGGAATGTGGCAGTACCGCTGGTACGGTGTCGGGGTGTCTTGGTTGGTCTGCGTGATCGGGTGGGTGGTGGTCGTATTGCTGCCGAACCAGTACGCAGCTAACGCGCGCGTGTACGTCGATACGCAAAGCGTATTGAAGCCGCTGCTGGCGGGTTTGGCCGTACAGCCCAACGTCGATCAGCAGATTGCGATGATGAGCCGAACCCTCATCAGTCGTCCGAACCTCGAACGGGTGATTCGGATGTCGGACCTCGACATCAAGCTGAAGACGAATGAAGAGCGGGAAAAGCTGATTGACCTGTTGGCCAAGGAAATCAAGCTGGGTGGAACGGGGCGTGACAATCTGTACACAATTACCTATACCGCGACGAAACCCGAAGAGGCCAAGCGCGTGGTGCAGTCACTCCTGACCATCTTTGTCGAGGGTAGTCTGGGCGACAAGCGAAAAGACGCGGATTCGGCGAAGCGTTTTCTGGATGAGCAGATCAAGCTTTACGAGCAGAAGCTGGTCGCGGCGGAGAATGCGCTGAAGGAGTTCAAGCGCACGAACATGGGCATGATGCCGAGCCAGGGTCGCGATTTTGTTTCCAAGCTTCAGGAGGCCCAGCTACGGTTGAATCAGGCGCGGATGGAATTGCGGGAA
>JBIKKL010000479.1:0-4138 GCA_044360365.1 Burkholderiales bacterium
GTCGGGTTTCGACGTGGCCGATGAGCGCATTGCGCAATCGGTTCATCCTGGCGATCTCGTCGTCACTGCCGATATTCCGCTCGCTGCGCAGATCGTCGAACTCGGGGCGCACGTGCTCGACCCTCGCGGTATCGTACTGGACGAGGGCAACATTCAGGAGCGATTGTCGGTGCGCAATTTTCTGGACGAGTTGCGCTCGAGCGGCGTCGAGACGCGCGGCCCCAATTCCTACTCCTCGGCTGATCGCCAGCGCTTCGCCAATTCGCTGGATACGTTCCTCTCGAGACGTCGAAGGTAGTCGGCACGTCGCCATGCCGATCTCGTCCGATCGCAGCGTCGTTGCGATGTAGAGCGGGTGCTCGACGGCCCATCCCGAGCACGATCCACTGGATTCGACAGAAGCGCGCACGGCGGGATCGACGCAGCCACTGCGCCGAGGGTATAGTTCGCGAGCCCCATCGACTCCATCTTCCGGCTGATCCCCCATGAGCACCGACGCAAACGTTACGCGTACCCTTGCCCGCTATGTCGTCGAATCGCACGTCCACGACGTGCCCGATTCGATGAACCACGAAGCCAAACGTGCCCTGCTCAACTGGCTGGGCTGCGCGATCGGCACGGCTCGTCACGAGACGATCGATCTTGCACTCGCCGCGATCTCTCCGTTCGCCGGGCAACCGCAGGCAGCGGTACTCGGTCGCAGCGAGCGCTACGACATTCTGACTGCCGCGTTCCTGAATGGCATGAGTTCCCACGTGCTGGATTTCGACGATACGCACGAGAAAGCCGTGCATCCGAGCGCACCGGTGTATCCCGCGTTGCTTGCCTTCGGCGAATGGCGCGGCATCGCCGGCAATGACTTGCTGCATGCGTTCGTCCTCGGCGTCGAGGTCGAGTGCAGAATCGCCCTATCGGTGTTTCCGGAACATTACGATCGCGGCTGGCATATCACCGGCACGGCAGGTGTCTTCGGCGCTGCTGCTGCGACAGGCAAGCTGCTCGGACTGACCGAACAACAGATGACGTGGGCGCTCGGTATCGCGGCCACGCAATCGTCGGGGCTGCGCGAGATGTTCGGGTCGATGTGCAAGAGTTTCCATCCGGGGCAGTCTGCCCGCAACGGCATGGCCGCAGCGCTGCTCGCGGCCCGAGATTTCACCAGTTCGGATCAAGGTATCGAGGGGCCTCGGGGATTCGCGCATGTCATGTCGACGCGATTCGATCCCACGATCATTACGCGCGATCTCGGCAAGCGGTTCGAGCTTGCGTACAACATGTACAAGCCGTACCCGTGCGGTCTCGTGATCCACGCCGTGATCGATGGTTGTCTCGAGCTGCGCGAGCAGCACGCGCCGCAACCCGAAGCCATTGATCGCGTGGAGCTGCGGGTCAATCCGATGGTCCTCGAGTTGACCGGCAAGCGTACGCCGACAACCGGTCTGGAGGGCAAGTTCAGCGTCTTTCATGCGGCCGCCGTGGCGCTGGTGCGAGGTCTTGCCGGCGAACCACAGTTCAGCGACGAAGTGGTCTGCGATCCCGCCGTCGTCGCCTTGCGTGAGCGTGTGACGGCCACCTCGGATCCTGCTGTCACGAGCTATCTCGAGGCTTACGTGCGTATCGTCATGAAGGACGGCACGGTGTTCGAGCGGCATGTTCCCCATGCGCTCGGCACCCTGCAGCGCCCGATGAGCGATGCCGACCTCGAAGTAAAATTCCGTTCCCTGGTCGAGCCCGTGTTGCCTCGTTCACAGGTCGATGAACTGATCGAACTCTGCTGGACGATCGACCAGCTGCAGGACGTGGGCGCACTCTCGCGAGCCGCCACGTCAGGCTGACGGTCGACGTGGCAGATTGAATCGATTGCTCTATTGAAGCGGCAGATTCGCTGCTTTGACCGCCCTGCCCCAGCGCGCGATTTCCGCTTTGATGTGTGCGGCGAATTCGGCGGGGGTATTCGTCACCGGATCGCCGCCCGCATTGCGGATCAACGCGGCCACCTTTGGATCCGCGACCGCCTTCGCTGTTTCCGCGTGCAGGCGCGCGATGATGTCTTTCGGTGTGCCCGCAGGTACGATCAACCCGTACCACGCGCTGATCTCAACCCCGGGTATCGTCTCGGCGATGGTGGGCAACTCCGGCATGGCCGGCACGCGCTTCGGGCTCGCGATTGCGATGAGTCGCAAGCGTCCGGCTTTCGCGAGGGGAACGACGGTCGGTCCCGTGCCGAACATGAAGGCGACCTCGCCGCCCAGAATGGCACTGGCCGCCGGCCCGCCCCCCTTGTAGGGGACGTGAATCATCTTCAGATCCGCGGCCTGGGCGAGCAATTCGCCGCCCAGATGCGGCAGACCGAAGGTGCCGGATGAGCTATAGGCGATCTGCCCGGGCCGCGACTTCGCCAGATCGATGAGGTTCCTGACCGTCTTGACGGGCAACGATGGATGCACCGCGAGGATGTACTCCGAAGAGGCGAACAGGCTGACGGGATCGAAGTCGCGAATCGGATCGTAGGGCAGCTTCTTGTAGGTGTTGGGATGGATGGTCATCGAGGCTGCCGCGCTGAAGAGCAGCGTGTAGCCGTCGGCGGGCGCTTTGGAGGCGAGCTCGACGCCGATGCGTCCGCCAGCGCCTGCCCGATTCTCGAATACGACCTGTTGCCCCATGCTCTGGCTGAGATAGTTGGCAAGTATGCGTCCGTTGGTATCGACGCCGCCGCCGGGCGACGAAGGTCCGATCATGCGCAGCGGCTTCGATGGATACGTCTGACCACTGGCCGTCGGAACGATGGCGGCGGCAACGAGTACGGCGCAAACGGCGGCGAAGCGGCGCTGCATGATGGTTTCCTCCTGGAACGATGGCGTTGTTGGCCGACGATGCGTCGGCCTTGAGGCAGATTGTATCGTCTACTCAGCTCGTTTCGCTCAGCCATCGAGCGAGAGCGCACAAGTCCCCGTCGCGCTGCGCACGGCCGATGATCTGCACGCCGACCGGCATGCCATCGACCTGCAGCAACGGCAGACTGAACGCCGGCAACTGCAGGAAACTCGCGAAGAGCTGGTACGTGCGGCTGCCGGTATGCGCGTGTCCGATGGGCGCTGGTCCGGAGGCGGACAGCGTGACGACCGCGTCATAGCCTTCCATGAGGCTGTCGAAACGCGCTTTCATCCGCTGCTTCTCAGCGAGCAGATCGTCGTAGCGCTGCGGTGTGATGTCGAGGGCTGCCTTGATGCGCGCCAGATGACGTTTCTCGAGCAGCTCCGGATGTCGCGCAGCGTATTGCTGGTAAGGATGCAGCATCTCGAACGATGTGATGTCGACCGAGCGATCTATGAAGTCGCCGTAGAAATCGTCTTCGAAGGCGGCATACGCCGGATGCGCATCACGTCTCACGACCTCGACGCCCGCCCGACGGCATGTGTCGAGGACGGATTGGAATGCCGCTTGCGTTTGGGCGCCCACCTCCGTTATCCACGCGTTGGCGAGCATGACGATCAATCGTGTGGGCTTGCGTGCAGGCGGCAGCGCTTCGCTTGCGCCCTGCAACGCCGGCCCGCCTGGGCTCCCGGCCGAAGAGGCGATGCGATGGGTCGTGAGCCAGAGATCCTCCAGGCTTGCCGCGATGACGCCCAGGTGATCGTGGGACAACGAGATCGGGTGCACGCCCTGCATCGTAAGTGCGTTGTGCGTCGGCTTGAAGCCGAACGCCCCGCAGTACGAGGCAGGCCGCAGCGTCGAGCCTTGCGTCTGCGTGCCGAGGGCGACGGGCACCATGCCGGCGCCGACGGATGCCGCAGAGCCGCTGGACGATCCGCCCGGCGTGCGCTGCAAGTCGAGCGGATTGCACGCTTCGTTGGTTTCACCACTGGCGAAGGCGGTCGTTACGGTCTTGCCGACGACGATCGCGCCGCCCGAGCGCAATGCGTGCACGCAGGCGGCATCCCAAGTCGGCTGCCAGCCCTTGTAGATCGGGTTGCCCATCTGAGTCGGCAGATCGAAGGTGTCCATGATGTCCTTGATGCCGACCGTCATGCCGTCGACCGCAGACAGCGGCTTGCCCTCCCGGTAGCGCTGAGTCGATGCATCGGCCGCCTTGCGGGCGGCATCGATGCCCAGGCAGACGAATGCCCGCACGTCCGGG
>JBIKKL010000478.1:0-4138 GCA_044360365.1 Burkholderiales bacterium
CTGGAAGCGACCCTGGACGGCCACACGCCCGCGGACAGCGAGCGCTGCGACGACCTCATCGTCGACGAAGGCCAGGACTTCCGCGAAGGCTGGGCAGTCAACCTCATGCGATGGCTGCGCCCGGAAGGTCGCGCGTGGTGGCTCGAAGACCCGATGCAGAATCTGTACGGACGCCCCACCGTCAACCTGCCCGATTGGGTTACCCTCCGCTCGGACGTCAACTATCGCACGCCGAAGGACATCGTCGTCGCATTGAATCGCATGCTGCCCTTGCCCCGCGAGATGGAGGCAGGCAGCCCGCTCACCGGCGGCGAGATCGACATCATGACGTATTCGGATGCAATCGACCTCGTCGCCAAGACGGCCAGCGCAATCACACGATGCATCGGGCTGGGGTTCAAGCGCCCGCACATCGCCCTCGTCACCTACCGCGGCCGCGAACACTCCAAGCTCGCGTCCCTCGACAGGCTCGGGACCTATCCACTGCGTGCCTCGACCGGACGCTACGATCTATTCGGCAACGCGCTCTACACCGAGGGAGACATCCTCATCGACTCGGTGCTGCGGTTCAAGGGCCGCGCCTCGCCGTGCGTGGTGTTCACCGAGATCGATTTCGAGTCGCTGGACGATGCTGCCGTCCGACGGCTGTTCGTCGGTGCGACGCGTGCGTCGATGAAACTGGTATTGGTAGCGTCCGAGCGGGCCGTCGCCGCACTGCAGCAAGGACGCCCCGTTGCGGGGTTGCCGGATCCCGCCGTGCGGACGCGCGTCTGAGAAGCTACCGGGAATGGCGGCGCGGCGCCGGGGCATCCAGTCCGACAGGCTGCCAGGGTGGCGACACGCTGCGGCAACGGCGAGAATGACGGACAACCCATCTCCAACGTGCCGAGGATAGTCCACGATGCCCG
The DNA here is from genome assembly GCA_044360365.1 of Burkholderiales bacterium. Taxonomy (GTDB): domain Bacteria; phylum Pseudomonadota; class Gammaproteobacteria; order Burkholderiales; family WYBJ01; genus WYBJ01. The sequence goes on from JBIKKL010000478.1 coordinate 909, forward strand.
CTTCGCGCCCGATCCAACTCATGCTCGGCTGCATCGCGCTGGGGCTCGGTCATCCCAGCCTGGCCCAGCAGGCTTATCCTGCGAAACCGCTGCGGTTCATCGTCCCCTTTCCGCCCGGCGGCAGTATCGATCCGGTCGCTCGCATGCTGGCGCCCAAACTCGCGGAAAGTCTGGGGCAGCAAGTCATCGTCGACAACCGACCCGGAGCCAACGGCGCGATCGGGTCGGACATGCTCGCCAAGTCGCCTCCCGACGGACACACGCTGATCCTGCTCGGCGGCGCGACGCACGTCGTGAACGCGCTGCTCGTGCGCAATCTGCCCTATGACAGCATCAAGGACTTCGCGCCGGTCGCGACCGTTCAGCGCAGCGACTACGTGCTGGTCGTTCATCCGTCGCTGCCCGTGAGCACGCTGAAGCAACTGATCGCGCTGGCCAAGGCCAATCCCGGACAACTGAGCTACGCCTCGGCGGGCAACGGCAACCTGAATCACCTGGCGGCCGAGATGTTCAACCTGGCGACCGGCGTCAAGTCGATCCATGTCCCCTACAAGGGCGGCGGCCAGGCACTCACCGACGTGATGGGCGGGCAGGTGCACATGCACTTCGCCGTAGTGGTTTCGGCGCTGGGCCACATCAAGGCGAACCGGCTGAAGCCTCTAGCCATCGGCGGCGACCAGCGCTTTCAAGCGCTGCCGGATGTCCCGACGTTCACAGAAGCGGGGCTGCCGGGCTTTCGCCTGCAACCCTGGCAGGGCGTGTTCGTGCAAGGACGCACGCCCAAGCCTATCATCGATCGACTCGGGGCAGAGATCTCCCGCATCGTCGCGCTCCCCGAGATCACTCATCGCATCACCGGCTGGGGCTCGCAGCCCATGCTCTCCACGCCGGAGCAGGTCGTGGCACTCGTGTCCTCGGACTTCAACAGATTCGCCCAGGTCATCAAGGGCGCGAACATCAAGCTGGATTGAGAACAATGATTCGAATGAAGCGCCTGCCCCTCGAGGGAATACGTATCGTCGACACGAGCTACGTGTTCGCCGGCCCCTACGCCGCCGGTCTGCTCAGCGACCTGGGCGCCGAGGTGATCAAGATCGAAGGGCCTTCACGCGCAGACCAGACCCGCGGCGGCCAGGCCGTCGTCGTGCCCGAGGATCAGCAGGGCGACGACCCCTGGAACCGCACGTCGAGCTTCAATCTCGCCAACCGCGGAAAGAAATCGCTGGTGCTGGACCTGTCGCGCAAGGAAGGTCGCGATGTCCTGACCGACCTCATCAAGGTTTCCGACGTCGTGCTCGAGAACTTCACGCCCCGCGTGATGCGCGGCTGGGGGCTCGATTTTCCGAACCTGCAGCGCCTGAATCCGAACATCATCATGGTGTCGAACACGGGCTACGGTCACGGCGGCCCGTATTCGAGCTACCCCGCACAGGCGACCACCCAGGAAGCCACGCACGGGCTCGCAGCCATCACCGGCTATCGCGGCGGCCATCCCCACAAGGCAGGACAATCCTTCGTCGACTTCCTCGCCACGTGGAACCTCATGACGGCGATACTGCTCGGACTGCGCTTCCGCCGCCGCTTCGGCCGCGGCTTCTGGGCGGATGTCGGCATGTATCAACTCGGCTGCTACGGGGTCAGCGAGTACGTGCTCGATCACATCGCGAACGGCACCACGCGCGAGCGACTCGGCGATCGCCATAGGCAATTCGCGCCGCAGGGCTGCTACCGCTGCGAGGGCAAGGATGCCTGGTGCGTACTGTGCGTGCGCGACGACGACGAATGGCAGGCGCTATGCAGTGTGATCGAACGTCCGGAACTCGCTGCCGATCCGCGTTACGCGACCGTCGCGGCACGCCAGGCCAATCATGATGCGATCGACGCAATCATCGGCCAGTGGACGGCAGCACGGTCGAAGATGGAAGTCATGGAGCGACTGCAGGCCGCAGGCGTCCCGGCGGGCGCCGTGCTCGACGGACGCGACCTCAATCTCGATCCGCAGATGAATCACCGCGGCTTGCTGGAGTGGGTGCGATTCAAGCCCGAGCGCGAGATGGGCGACAGACGGCTCATCATCGGTCGCCCATGGAAGTTCGGCAAGGAGGACGTGAAGGTCCGCGCGCCCGCACCCCGGTTCGGGGAACACAATCGCGACGTCTTGAGCAACATCCTCCACTACGACGACGAGCGCATTGACGCCCTCGAGCGTGACGAGGTCATCGCGCAGAAGCCGAAGAAGATGCGCGAGATGCTGACACTCAGCGTCGAAGAGCAGGTCAAGATGGGGCGTCTCGCCTACCGCGACCCGGAGTACAAGAAGCGGTTGGGGATGGAGTAAACAGCAGCTGCGAACAGGCAACACCCAAATGCCGCACAGAATCAGGAGAAGCGCTCATGAGTCTCGATAAACGCACTGTCATCGTCACCGGCGCCGCCGGCAGTCTGGGCAAGGCCGTCGCACGCGCATTCGACGATCTCGGCACGAACCTCGTGCTCGTCGATCTCGAACGGGATCGCCTGGAACAAGCCTTCGGCGCAGAGAACGACGGGCGCGTGCTCGTCGCTGCGAATCTGCTCGAAGCCGCAAGCGCTGCGAGTCTGACCCGGACGGCCCTTGCGCGCTTCGGCCACATCGACGTCCTGTGCAACATCGCCGGCGGCTTCCGCATGGGCGACCCGGTGCACGAGACTTCGGACGAGACCTGGAACTTCCTCTTCGACATCAACACGCGCACGCTGCTCAACACGGTGCGCGCGGTGGTGCCGCACATGATCAGCGCAGGCTACGGCAAGATCGTGAACGTCGGCGCATTCGCCGCTCAGAAGGGCGTCGCTCAGATGGGTGCGTACACTGCGGCGAAAGGCACGGTCATCCGCATGACTGAAGCCATGGCCGCCGAACTGCGCGACAAGAACATCAACGTCAACTGCGTGCTGCCCACGATCATCGATACCCCGGAGAACCGGGCGTCGATGCCCAAAGCCGATCCCGCGAAGTGGGTGGCGCCCGCCGATCTCGCCAACGTCATCGTCTTCCTCGCTTCGGATGCCGCACGCGCGGTGCATGGCGCTACGGTGCCGGTGACGTCGCTGAGTTGAACCCGATCCTGGAAAGTGTTGGTCCACGCATTCGCAGCTCATGCTTCATCGCTTTTTCGTGTCGATCACCACCCTCGCCGAGCGCTGGAACGTCCAGTACGCCCAGGCCCAGTCGATCAGCACCACCAGCC
>JBIKKL010000049.1:0-14416 GCA_044360365.1 Burkholderiales bacterium
GATGCGCTCTATGACCCCACCGGGTACGGGAGCACGGTTGGCATCGACCTCCACCGCGGAAACCATGCCGATGCCGACATCCTTGTTCGCCCTGAGAAGGAAGAAGTCGATGTCGTTGGTGCCGTAGATGCGCAGCCGGTTGATGCCGGCGTCACCGCCGGACTGGTCGAAAACATTGATGCGCGAGGAAATCTGTCCGGCGAGTCCGATCTCGTAACGGTCGCTGCCCTGCTGGCCATGCAGCGTCAGTTCGCCGTCGATGCCGCTGACGTTCGTCTGGTTGCCGTTGATGTCGAAGTTCACGCGGATGACGTCGTTGCCGGCGCCCGCATTGACCACCACGATGCCCGAAGTCGTATTGATGTTCAGGATGTCGTTCGTGCCGTTCACGACCGGGGTTTCATCTCCCAGGTCGAGCACCGTTTGACCGGTGTGGGTCGAATCGATGTAGACGTCGTTGTCGTTGTCGCTCAGCCAGACCTTGAGGAGATCGAACCCGGTGTAGCCGATGCCGAGCGTCATGCCCATGCCGGTGATCTCGTCGCGGGTGAGCTTGGCGGCTTCCCGCTCGGTGTCGCCGGCGTCGTAGACCTTGAGGGCATCCGTGGTTCCTTCGCCGCCGTCGATCGTGAGACGGGCCTCGATCCCGTTCACGTTGGCGAAGAAGGCATCCACGACACCGGTGACGGGATCGACATCGCCGACGTCGCTGCCCAACCGAACGGTATCGTTGCCCGCTCCGGTGCGGATCGTCGTGGGGCCGGCGATCGTTTCGACGTTGATCACGTCGCGACCGCCCAGACTCGTCAGGAGCGTCGTCCCGCCCAGGCCATGCGTGCTCTCGATGGTGAAGGCATTCCCGCTCGACGCATTGCCCAGTGCAATGCGCAGGTCTTCGAGCGTGCTGTAGGTGATGCTCCCGCCCAATCCCATCAGCGGCTGCATCTGCACCGAGACGTAATTGGTGATCCGCGTGGACGTGAGCGTACCGTGGTTCGCATCGACGTCGGCGCTGTCGTCGAGCCACAGCAGATCCCGATCTGCGATGCCCTGGCCGTTGACCGTGATCGCGGCGTTGATCGCGTCCAGCGTCCCGCCCACGTTCGTGTCGGGCTGGTTCAGTCCCCCGAGGGTCGCGTTGGTTCCGAAGTACAGGGAATCGCTGCCCTCACCGGTATTGAAGGCGGTTCTGGTGTGTATCGTCCGCACGCCGATCCGATCGTCGCCCTTGCGGGTATCGATCTCGACGTTTTCCACATTCTGATGCGTGATCCTGAGCCCATCGGTCAACGCGGACTGTCTGGCGGGAAGTTCGCGCACCTGAATCGTTGCGATGGCGCTGCTCGATGTGCCGTCCGCGGTCAGCAGCAGCCGATCGCCCGCGTCCGTCCCGGTCACCACGAGGCGATCCGATGTATCTGCACCGCTCGACCGGATGTTCACCACGCCGCGGCTGCCTGCCGGAATGCTGACGAGGTAGTGTTCGAGCAGCGAGCCGTCGTTGGCCGCATTGTCCAGATTCGCGGTACCGAGCCAATCCGCAACCGTCCAACGCTGGTTGCCCACCTGGATCGAACGATCGAAGTCGTTCACGACGAATGTATTGTTGCCCGTCGAACCGACGATGTTCGCGACTTCGAACAGGTTGTTGATGTTCTCGAGCACGGAATCGGAAGAGAAGCGGTCGCCTGCATCCGTGAGTTCGATTGCAGCATTCTTGCCCGCCTCGAACAGGCCGGAGCCGTTCGACGACAGCAGCGTGCCGATCACCAGCTTGTCGTTGTAGAGGCCGACGTCCGCGTTGCGGGTCTCGACGCGCCGCGACAAGTCCTCCTCCAGGGCATCGAAATCGCCCGCGTCGCTCTCGTCGATGAAGATGTCGAAGCCCAGATCGCCCGTGACGGTGTCGCTGCCGCGGCCGCTGTTGATGACGTCGTCGAAGCGCGAGCCGCGGACGACGTCGTTGCCGTCACCGGCGACCAGCCGCAAGGCCGCACGATTCGTCGCAACGTCGAAGGCGTTGATGTTGTCGTGCCCGCCCAGCGTGGAAACGGTGAGCGTGTCGCCTTCGGCGCGGACGCTGTTCGATACCACCAGCGTCAGCATGCCGCCATTGCCGCCGGCTGCGGTGAAGTCGAGGCCGATCCCTGTTACTTGAGCGTTGGCAAAGTCGTAGAGCCGGATCGAATCCGCGTCGCCGTCGTGGGCGAGCACGATGATGGTATCGGGTGCACGATCATCGGAAATGGCCACGCTGTCCTGCTCGACCGGCTGGCCGGTTTCCGGGTCGTTGACGAGGATGGTGCCCGTCTTGACGACGTTGCGCCCGGCCCCCAGCTCGATGAAGTTCAGGCCCGAACCGCCCATGTAGCCGACTGTGATCCGGTCGGCCCCGGCCCGCGCGTCCAGGCGCAGATCTTCAAAATTCTTTGCGGTGATCGATCCGGCAGCCGTACTGCCCTTGAAGTTCGCCACCTTGAACTGGTTGCCGTTGAGCGACGTGATCCCGAAATCGTCCGCGGTTGAGCGCCCAACGATCTGCAGGATGTCCGTCCCCAAACCGCCGTCGATCGCCGCTAGGTGAAGATCGGCATAGTTCCAGTGGATGAGGTCATTGCCGTTGCCGCCGAAGATCTGGTCGAGGCCGCCTCTGCCGTCGATCTCGTCGTCGCCGTCACCGCCGCGGATGATGTCGGCATGGGCACTGCCGGCGATGTTGTCGCTGTCCGCACCGCCGTCAAGCTCCCCGCCGGCCCGGCCGGTATGGGCAATGTAATCGAGCCCGGCACCGCCGAAGATCACCGCCGAGTAGCTGCTGTCGCCCGTCACGAGGTAGTCGTCGCCGGCATCTCCGTACAGCCAGGCCGTGCCATTGCCATCGTAGACAAACACGTCGTTGCCACCGCCGCCATGGAACTCGACGTCGGAGTTGACGCCCTCCTTCACGTAGATGTGATCGTCGCCATCTCCGGCAAAGGCGACGATCTTCTTCACGCCCTTGAAGATCTGTTCGCGCCCGCTGAAGACCACGCGAACCGTCTCGCCGGCCGCCGTCGATCCGGCGCGCTCGATGACGTAAAGCTCGTCATCGGCACCTTCCGCAATGCCGCGCTCCGAGTTGCGCGACCCCATGTTGAGGTAGAGCACGCCGTTGGATGCCGCCGGATCCCACAGACGGACGTCCCCTGTCGGATTGCCAGCGAGATACACGTTGCGCGGCAGCTCGATGTACCCCAGCGTGAAGCTCATCGAAACGCGGATGCGCACGAAGAGAATCTTCACCGATGCCGACGCATTGACCTTGATCGGCACCCGTCCTTCGCCCGACGCCGTCACGCTCGCCGCGATGTCGACGCCAGCGAACGTAATGCCGAACGCGCGCAGCTTGGCGCCGCCGCTGAAGCTCACGACGAAGAAATACTCCGTCAGCCCCGGCTGTCCGATCACCGGACGTTCGCCGAATGCGACCCGGAAGTTGAAGTTCGCCACCAATCCGAAACTGCGGGAACCGAGGACCAGTTCACCGCTGAGCGAGATGTCGAAGTAGCCCTTGTAGTTGAAGAAGCCGTTTGCCTGCAGCGTCACGAGCCCGAAGAAGCTCATCCGCGCCGAGAACGCCACCTGCCACGAGCCTTCTCCCTCGTAGCCCACCTCGAGCACGAAGCTCGCGTTGAACTTCAGCACCTCGAGGAAGCTCACGTTGCCGTTGAGGGCGATGCGGAAGCTGTTCGCGTTCATCGTGATGCCGGCGAGCGTGCGCGTCTTGCCGGAGGTGTTCAGCTGCAGCTTGCCGTTCGCACTGATCTTGATGACTTCGATGATGTTCGCGTTGACCGACACATCGAGCACCAGCGCCAATCCGGGGGAATCTTTTGCGTCCGTGTAGATCGCCGCGCCTCCACGGGCGGCGAGGGAGATCGGACCCAGCTCGATCGTCACGTCGAACTCGATCGAGAACACCCCGGTCTGCAGCGTGATCGTGATGCTGCCCGAGGCCGTAGCGAAGCCCAGGAACGTGACCGAACCCGCGATGTTCAGCTTGAACCCCGCCTTGACCGTGACCGTCGTCCCGTCGGCCTTCGTGAGGACCTTCTCGTTCAACCCGCCGATATAGAGCTCGACCGTGGCGCTCGCATTGAAGGACAAGCCGATGTTGCCGCCGAAGCCCCCGCCGAGACTCACGTTCACGTACATCGCGAGTCCATCGGCATCGATGCGCAGAACGCCATCGACGCTGAACGAGCCGATGCCCAACAGCTTCATGGAAGCCTGGGCCTTCAGTTCGATCACGAACGGATTCTTGCTGATCGTGATCTCGAACCGACCGGTGATCTCGACCACCGAGGCGATCTCGAGCGTGCCTTCGAGCAGGAAGCGGAAACCCGGGTCGATCGTCACGTCGCCGAAGACGAAGAACTTCGTGTTTGGATCGGTGGCAAGAATGTTCGGCTGCGGACCGCTGTAGGAGGGGTCGGCCTCCTTGTTGGTCTGGAACGAAACGATGGTCTTCGCTTCGTCGTACGAGTTGATCTGAAGCAGGAACTGACCCGAAACGCGCACGCCCGGAATGCGACCGCTGTCTGCGAGGGCCAATTGGACACGGCCGATGACACCGGGCCCGTCACCGTCGAGGTTCGTGAAGAACAGCAGGTCGAGACTGCCGCTCAGGGCACCGAGGAAATCGATACTCGTGCTGACCGCGCCTGCGATGCGGACAAACGCGTTGCCGTTGATGTCGCTCGCGGCAGTGAAGGATATGAAACCCGTGAGCGTGATGGTGTCGAAGAGCTCGATGCTGCCCTGGATGTTCGCCGAGATATAGAACTCCGGCGCCGCACCTACTCGCTTGGAGCCGTTGATCTCGGGCGCGGCAGCAAACACCGTGACGGTCGTCGGCGCATCGGGCGGCAGCAGTTCGAGGAAGCTCTGCGGGATGTTGAACACCTGCTCGCGCAGCGTCGTGTTCATCGATACGACGACCGACCCGCGCAACTCGAAGATGCCGTCGAGCGCGGAGGTCGAATCACCGCCCTCCGGCGAGCCGCCGAGACTCAACTCCAGGTTGAGCAGCATCGCGATGCCCGAGCGGCCGGGGCCCGAATCATCGCCGTCGATGATGATGAGGCCGATTGCCTTGCCGTTGAGGCCCAGCGCCGGGATCTCGGCCTCCGCCTGAACGAAGATCTCGAACCGCTGGGGCGTGATCTTCAGGAAGAAGCCGCCGAAGAGGCGTACGGCGTCGTCCGCGTTCGGATCCGAGGAACCGTTCTCCTTGATCTTGAGCGAGCCCACGATCTCGATGGAGAACGACTCGGCGGCGAGTTCGAAAGTCTGCGCCTCGCCATGCAGGGCGAACGTCTGCGACTGCGAGTCGTACTTGACGAAGTAGGACGGTCCGAATTTGCCATCCGCCGTCTTTGTGACGATCTTCCACTGCTGTCCGAGGATGATGGTGCGGACGATCGCGCTGCCGCCCGTCGGTACGATCGAGACGCCCGGAATCGTCCAGTTGGGGAGCTCCGCCTCGCCCAGCACCGAGGTCGAGAGCGAACTGACATTCAGGTTCAACCCGGAAGCGAGAATGTCGCCCGGGATGCCTTCCAGCGAAATCTTCTCGGTCTTCGGCGTAGGCGTCGTGTTGATCTGCAGCAGCGCCGTGCCTTCGGCGAAGATGCCGTAGTTCTTCAGGAAGTCCAGATTGGCCTGGATCTTCGCCACGCCCCAGAACTCGGGGCTGCCCGAGACGGTGTCGCCGGCCTGCAGGACGAAGCGCGCAGCGGCCGAGCCGATGTTGCCGAGCTTGATGATCTTGATCGTGCCGTTCGCATCGAGCGTGAAGCGATCGATGATGCTGCCGTTCGTGAGCTGGAACTTCCCGATCTCGAGCGTCACGCCGCCGCGGATGTCGATGATCGGCTCGTCGAGGAAGCCCAGGCCTTCGAGCTTGATGCCGCCGGAGATCTCGATGTAGAAGACCTTGCCGACGGTCTGCCCGGACTGGCCGTTGTCCTGCTTGAGCGTCTCGATGACCTGGAAGCGCTGGGGCTGCGCGTCGGAGGTTCCGGGGTTGCCGGCTTCGTCGGTCCATCCTGCGCCGTCGAAGGCGACATTGACCGAGCCCTGCGTGAATCCACGCGAGAGGAAGTAGCGGAAGACGTTCTCGTCCGCTTCGTCGACGATGCCGTCGCCGTCGTTGTCGATGTCGTCGTTGCTGCTGGCGAGCTGCAAAGGCGTCGCGGCGAGCAGCGCCGCCGTGCCGAGGCCGCTGCCCGAGAGTGCGAATTCGGCCGCTGCGTCGAGGATCGAGTCGACGTCGAGAGCGATGCCGCCGGCGGTAGTGAAGCGCACGTCGATCCACGTGCTGGAGGCCGTGAAGTCCGGCTGATTCGCCTGACCCAGCGTGACGCCGGCATTCGCCACCGGCGTGCTGGCCGCATCGAGGTAGTCGAAGCTGCCGTCGATGACGCTGATGTCGACGGTTCCAGCGACGAATGTCCCGGTGTACCAGTAGCGGAACTTGTAGCCGTCCGCAGTAATGCCGAGGAAGACGGGCGCCTGGCTGTTGTCGAGCGCCAGCGAGCCACCGCTCGTGACTGTGATCTCGAACTCTGGATCTAGATCGGTCACGCTCGCGATGTCGATGGCATCGTTGCCGCCGAGAGGCAACGTGATGTCGAAGAAGCCGCGCTGATTGAGCAGATCGGCGTCGACACGCGCATCGGTCACCGGGTCGGCAATTGCGGCGCTCAGTGCGACGACCGTGAAGCGCTCAATCGTGTCTGTGGCATCGCTGGAAAGGTTGCCGATCGCCCCGCTCTCCTGGTCCTGGAGCGCCGTCGTATCCGCGGCAACGGAGAAGAACTCGTCCTCCAGGAATGCGACTTCGACAACGCCCGCGGCGAAGTCACCCGTCAGGAAGTACCGGAACGTATTGCTGGCGGTGAGCCGCAGCGGATCGTAGACCGTCGACAGTACGATGTTCGCGGCAGCGGTACCGCGCAGTTCGAATTCCGCGTCGTCGTCGGTGATCGACTCGGTATCGAGCGCCATGCCCGAGACGGGGGTGTAGCGAATATCGACGTAACCGATGTTGGCCGTGGCAGGATTCGCCACGATGAGCGTATCGGTGAGAGACTGTGTCGTGCCGTCGGTGAACCCGATGGCATTCGCGAGCAGCGTGACCGTGATCTGACCGCTGGTGTAGCTGCCGAGCGTGAAGTAGCGGAATGTGTAGGTGTTGCCGGTTTGCGGCTGGAGCAGTACGGGCGCCTGTGTGCCATCGAGACGGATCGCATGGACGCCGCCGGCATTGACGACGAACTCGGGATCGAGGTCGTAGATGCTGTCGAGGTCCGGCGTCTTGCCGTCGGGGAAGCCGAAGGTGACGTCCAGGAAACCGCGATCGTTCTGGGACGCGAGGCCGATCAGTTGCCCGTCAGCCGGACCCGTGATGCGCCCGAGCGTACCGATAACGGTGAACGTCTGCGTTGTGGTACGGCTCTTGACGCCATGGCTGTCGGTCACCGCGTCCTCATCCACGGTGACTGTGACGTCTCCAGCACCGTTGACGACGAACTTGGTTGCATCGACGTAGTAGCGGTAGACGCCGTTGCCCATCGGGGTCGCCGCGAGGGCGTCGACCATCGGCGGCCCGGTCACGCCGGAGCCGCTGACGGTAATCGCGGTCGCCGCGGGCAGCACATTCTCGTTGATCGTGTACGCGGTACCGCCAGCCGCATTCACTGAAGGTGTGAAGGAAAAGTCGATGTAGCTGTGGCTGAGCCCATCGAGGGTGGTCGCATCGATCGTCTGCGTCGCTGCGGTGGCTGCCGTCGTGCTCGTGAACGACCACGATTGTGCGACGTAGCTGAGCGTCACGGATTGCGAGCCGTCGGTCGGGAAGTCGCCGCTGATCTGGAAGCGGTACGAATTCGTCTCGCCGATGCGCTGGGCCGCGACGCCCGCAACGAGCGCGACCGTGCCGTTGCCGCTCTTAGCGCGATCCTGGCCGGCATACGTAAGCGTGAACTCGGCCGCATCGTCGAGGATGGAACTCGGATCGATCTGGAAACCATCCGGAACGTTGTCGAAGTTGACGGTCAACCACAGCGCATTGTTGAGTGCAATGGTGGTCGCGGTCGGATTCGGATGCGTGTCGGCCGTGAGCGACCAACTGCCCGCGATGAACTCGATGATCACCGTATCGTCGGTGGTCGCGTCCGCTGCGTACTGGCCAGTCGTCCAATAGCGGAAGGTGTACGACGTGTCGTTGACCAGCGGGTCGTCCATGCGGACCGGCGCCTGCCCCGCATCGAGCTTGATGGTGCCGAGTCCTGGACCCGTCAGCGTGAACTCGGCTCCGAGGTCGATCACCGAATTCACGTCGAGCTTGTACCCGGCGACATTGACCGTCCAGCTGACATCGATGTAGCCGCGATTGTCGAGCACGCCGATGTCGATCTGGCCGCCGTTCCCCGGCGATAGCAGACGAACGGTCGGACCTTCGACGAAGAACGTGCTGCTCGTTTCAACCGAGCCGTTGCCGCCCGTGTCGCGCCATCCCTTCTGTGCGTCGAGTTCCTCGAAATTGATCTGGATCGTGCCCGGTATGAAGTCGGCCTGGTTCGCCACATAGCGGAAGCGCGTAACGCCTTCCTGTGCAAGCGCAAGGAAGAGGTCGCTATCCTCGTCACGCGTCCCGTTGCCATCGAGATCCCGATCGTCCGGATGCGTCGTGCCGTCGCCGATGAATCCGTCGCCGTTCCAGTCGGTGGTGGTCCAGCGTGCGTTGTTGGCATCGTTGATCAGTTCGACGACGCTCGCCGTGCCGTCGTCGTCGGAGATCACCGTCACGAGCGGCGTCGGACGGCCGGACGCGAAGGTCAGTACACCGTTGGCCACAGTGAATTCCTCGCCCGCATCCATGATCGACTCGTAGTCGATCGCAGAACCCGGGGTGGCCTTGAAGATCACGTCCACATAAGCGGGCTGGTTACCGACGTTGGCCACGTTCACGTCGATCGCCGGCCGGTTGCCGCTGAAGGGCCCAGCCACTTCCACGGTCGGGTTGACGACGGTGAACGAGAAGGTCACATCCTGATCGGATGTCTTGTTCGCGGAATCCTGCCAGGCCGAGTTGACGGCCAGCGTCAGCCGGTAGGTGCCGGCACCGTAACCGTCGGTGTCGGCCGGATCGAAGAACATGCGTACCTTGCCGCCGCCGAGGCCCAGGAGCTTCTTCGTATTCGTACCGATGGGGCCGTCGATCTGCTGGCTGAGCGGCTTGTTGTCGTTGAGCCGTGTGAGCGTCGCACCGCTCGTGGCAAACGCCTGCAGGGTGGCATCGTCGATCTCGCCGCCGCTGGAGGCGATCAGGCGCACGTCGATATACGGCATCATCATCACGCTGACCGACTCCGTGTTCACGGCCTCGGCCTGCCAGACGTTGTCCTGATCCTCGTAGGCGCCACCTTCGCGGAACACCTCCTGACCGTCGGCCGCCGTGTAGGACCACCTGTCCTTCAGCCAGATGATGTCGACGGTCGTCGTCCCCGGCGTACCGTTTACCCAGTACCAGAATTTGCCGTCGACCAGGACCGGCGCCTGCGTTTCGTCGAGCGTGATCGTGCTGCCGGCGGCAAGCTTGAATTCCGACGTGAGGTCGGTGATGGTCGACAAATTGAGGGCCGCACCGGCCGGCCCATCGGGGATTTCGACGACGATGTAGCCACGGTTGATGAATACGCTGGAGCCGACCGTTCCGCCCTCGTTGGGGCCCGCCAGGCGTGCATACGGCTTGCCGGTTTGCGGATCCACCACGGTGAACGTCGCCTCCTCACCCGTGTTGGGGTTGCGGAAGCCCATCTTGAAGCGGCCGTCGATCGTGAGCAGACGAACCTGATCCGGGATATCGGCGAGGAAGAGTATGGTCGCCTCACCCGACGCGATCTTCGAAAGATCGGCATACAGCCGGCCGCTGATGCTCAGGTTATCCGCAGCGAAGTTGAGCTTGCCGACGACGAGGATCTTGCCGTCGGTGCTGATGCGCAGAATGATCTCGCCGTGATGAGCATCGGCGACGTGAACGCGGCCGTGAATCCGTTCAGCGCCGGATTTGCCTTGACCAGCTGGTACTGCTTGACAACCTGCGCCCGGACGCCCGAGAGCCACTCATCCGCGGATTGCGCCGTCGGCAGCTGGAAAGCAGGGCCGCGCAGCTCTTCGGGCTTGTCGATCGAGGGCAACGTCTTGAAGAACTCGACGCCCGCGGAGAAGTCGTTGATCGAGAGCCCCGTGTTCGGCTCCAGCAGAATGCCGCCCGGCACCGACGCCGAGATGAATACACCCAGGGGACCGAGCTCCGACAACGCAAAGCGAATCGTGAAGCCACCGATGCCGGCCATCGCGAATCCGCCTTCGACACCGACGAAGAAGACGCGGTCCTCGACGGGTGTAGTGAAATCGAACGTGTCGATCAGCTGCCCGTTCGCATCGAGCTTGAGAATTCCGCCGATCAGGCCCGCAGTCAACTGCCCGCCGAACACGTTCCCCTTCACGGTGACACCGATCGACGCGATGTCGGTGATCGGGAACTGCCCGCGAAGCAGCTTGCCGATGTCGATCCTGACGCCTTCGATCGCGCCGGAGAATTCCAGCCCCGGTATGCCCTGTATGCCCGTCACCGCAGCCGACAGGATCAGCGTGAAGTCGGCCGGATTGTTGACGATGTCCGGCCAGACGATGCCAAGCTCGGTGATCTTGATGGGCAGCCAGCTCGGCCACTTGAAGCTCTCCCCCGTTGCTGCACCGACGCTGATGAAGACGCCGAAGCCCGGCTTGGGCACGAACGTCCCGTCGCCGAGGAAGGCGAAGTTGCGTCCTTCGCCACCGAGCACGAGTGATCCGATCGTCACTTCGGCGCCCACGGATCGGAAGCTCACCATCTCCTCGTTGGCGGCGGCCGACGTATTGATGTCGACATCGGTCGCCTTGAGCGTGAGGACCGAGCCCAGGGTGATCGTCAGCGTGTCCGCGCGGAAGATGAAGCCCTTCACCTTGCCGTTCTCGAACTCGAGTCCGACGCGGAGCGCTTCGGTATTCGGAATATTGCCCGCAAGCGGCGGCTCGCCCGTCAGCCGATCGGTGATGGTGGCGGACACAGGTTTGCCCGGCAGGAACTTCGCCCCGCCCGAGGCAAAGAAGATCGTGCCGTCGAAGTCGACCTGCTGGCCGAATGTGACCTTGAAGTCGGACACGCCGATGCGCAGATCGTCGAACTCGATGATGCCCGAGATGCCGATCTTCGCCCCGGAGCCGCCGGTCGCGCTCAGCGACGACCCGCTCCCGCCACCCGGCTTGTATATGAGCTGGGCTTCCCCGATATCGAAGCCGTCAGGATAGACGACCAGCCCGGGCGCACCGTTGCTCGGCGCGATCAACCCGGTCACCCCGATCGCCGGGAACGTGATCTGTGCCGCCTGGACGACAAGGATCCTCTCGCGCAGTCCGCCGTTCTTCGCCGGATCGTAGTTCGGGTCCCAGTTGAATACGATACCGCTGGCCGACACCTTGAGTGCGCCGGGAATCTCGATTTCCAGGCCGCTCACCTGGATGCCGAACTTGCCCGGCACGCTGAACGCGTTCGCCAGGCTACCGCCGCCAGTAAGCGCGCCAAGCACCTCGAATATGTCGACGGCGACATCGAACGTACCCAGCAAGCCGGTCAACGTGGCCTTGATGCCACTGCTCGACTGCCCCGAGGCGCCCTGCGAGCCGCCGAACGCGAGGCCCGCAGTATCGGCACCGATCGCGATGGTCAGGACGAGCTTGCCATCCTTGAACTGGGTCTTCGCGAGCCCCACGCTCGGTCCCTGGAGGACGAGCGGTCCGAGGGCCAGCGCATTGGTGGCCGCCCCCCCGTTCTGCAGCGAGGACGATATGGTGAACAGCTCGTCCGTGCGGATGTTGGAGACAGCCGAGCTGCCGCTGCCCACGCTCCAGCTGTTGGCCGCGATCTGGACGTTGACGTCGCCGGCCACGAAGAGCTGCTTCGGGTCGACCCCCGTCTTCGGCGTGAGCAGATAGCGCCACGTATTGGCGTTCATCTGCTGCACGGTCACGATCAGCGTGCCGTCGGCGTTCTTGGCGAGATTGGCCGTGCCCGCGCCGGTCAACTTCAATTCGTTGCCGTCGATGCTGCTCGCGTTGAGCGCAGCACCGGTCGGGCTGAAGAAAGTCACGTCGATGTAGCGCTGGGCGTTCAACGTCGACAGGCTCACGGTCGCCCCGTTGGCCGGGCTCGCGAGCGTGGCGTACGGCAGCGGCGACGGTGCGGCCGCCGCAGGCACCGGCGTGTAGAGCGTGAAGCGCTCGATCTCGCCGGCGCCGTTCGCCCCGCGCGCATCGGACCAGCTGCCGCCGACGAAGGTCACCGTCACGCTGACGCCGTTCTGGCCGGCTGCTTCGACGGCATCCTTGAACGCCTGCGTCATCACCAGCGGATACAGGAAGGTGCGGTCGTTCGTCGCATCAGCGAACTTGGTCACGGCCCCGTTATCGACCGTCAGGCCGGTGATGGACGTGCCGTTGGCGCGCGTCACGGAGACGTTGAACTCGGCCGTCGAGTCGAGAATGGACGACTCGTTCATGCCGACGCGGTTCGGATCCTGGTACGTGACGGCGAGGTACGTGAGATTGTTGATGCTCACGATCGCGGCCGAGGTCGGGCTGGCGAGATCCGCCGTCGGCGCCCGCAGGGACGACGCAGGGGCTGGGATCGTGGCGCCGACACCGAAGATCGAATAGCCGCTCACCCGGATGTCTTCGAGCTGGAAACCTTCCGGCCCGCCGAAGTGGAAGCGCGCCGCGCCGGTGAGGCCGAAGACTTCCTGCAGCCCGTCGTCGCCCGGAATGGCGATCTTGACCGTCGCCTGCGGCATGTCGACATTGACGCGCCCCGTCGGCGTGCGCGTGAAGGTGACCGCCCCGCCCACCGTGAACACCCCGGCGGCACTGATGGTGACGGCGGTATCCGGATCGATCTCGCCCGCCTCGTTGAAGCCGGCCGAGAACTCTTCGAGCTTCGCCCCGCTGTTGAACTTGACGCGGATCGCTGCCTGTTCGCCCGGCTCGTCGATGAGACCGTCGGCATCGTCGTCCTCGCCGTTCTGTCCGACCGGCGCCGTTGCCAGCGGATCATTCGGCAGGACGATCGACTTGTCGATTGCCTGACCGGAGCTGTTGAGGCGAACGGTGATCGCACCGCTGATCGTCAGCCCGTCGAGACCGACGAAGCTCGCTTCGCCGTAGGCATAGACCGCGTATCGTGCTGGTGTCCCGGCGACGGTCGCCCACTTCACCATACCGATCGACGCATTGGTCACCAGCAGTCCGATGGCATCCGGGTTGAGAACCCCGCTTTCGTCCCGCAGCGTCTCGCCCTCGGGGATCGCCCCCAGGAAGATCTCGACGTTGCGCGCGCCGTAGAGCGACATGTCGCCGTCGGTCTGGACCGTGAAGTCGCCGGACAACTCGAAGAACGGCGGAATGGAGATCGTCGCGTTGAGGATCGCGAAGCGAACGACGCGGCCCTCCTGCGCCGTGAACTTGATCGCGATGTTCGTGTTGCCGACGTTGATCGACTGGTTGACGGCCCTGCCGGTGGTGTTGATCTCCAGCAGGACGTCGCCGCCAAGCTGCGCGATGCCCGGATCGCCCGCGGCGACGCTCACGCGCATGTTGCCGGCGATGCCGTCCGGCGTGAACACGAAGCCGCCCTGGCCATCCGTCAGGCTGACGCCAAGCACCGACACCTGGACGTCCGATGCCCCGACCTTGATCGCCTTCGGCGAAACGTTGTCGTTCGGATTGGGGTCCGGCAGCGAGATCTGCTCGAACGCGAAGTTGCCGCTCATCGTGAAGGTCGGCACGGAACTGTCGGTCGAGGTGATCGACAGTTCGATCGAACCGGCGAGCCGCAGGTACTTGCCCGCGCTCATCACGATGTTGATGGGGTTGTCGTCGGCGTCGAGGAAGGTCTCGTTGATCGCCTGGCCCGAGGTGTTGATCGCGAGCTCCAGCATGCCGTCGATGCCGATCGTCACGCCGTTGCTGACGATCTCCAGCCCATCGGGATCCCACTGGATCTTCGCGGCGAGGCCCTGCGGATTGATGATGAAGAAACCGTCCAGGTTGGCGATCTCAAAGATCGGGTCGGACGGGTCGCCCAGGGTCATCGACATGTCGATGAGGGCAATCTTGATGATCTGCGTGCCGTTCGGGCGCAGCGCCTGCTCGAAGAAGATCTGGCTTTGAAGCGTGATCTCGGCGGTGGCATCGCCGTCGAAGTCAAGACCGATCGACACGAGATCGGCTTGGGCGCGGATGAGCCGTGTCTCCATGGCAAGCGTTATGGACT
>JBIKKL010000480.1:0-4136 GCA_044360365.1 Burkholderiales bacterium
GAAAGGCGACGGGCGATACGATTTCGAGCCAGCGCGAATTCATGATCGGTCAGTGCCTCCCGTAGCCGATGCGATTGCGCAGCGTGTGCACGAGTTCGGCGTAGCTCGGCTGGTAGCAGATTTCGAGGTCGCGCGGACGCGGCAGGTCGATCGCCTGCCTTGCGATGATGCGGCCCGGGCGACTCGACATGACGTAGACCGTATCGGCAAGAAAGACAGCTTCGCGCAGATCATGGGTCACCAGGATCACGGTGACCTGCTTGGCCGCATGCAGATCGCGCATCGCGCACCACAGCTCTTCGCGCGTGAAGGCATCCAGCGCGGCAAAGGGCTCGTCGAGCATGAGAATCTCGGGCTCGTGGATGAGCGCACGACAGATCGAAGTTCGCTGCTGCATCCCGCCCGAAAGTTCCCATGGGTACTTGCCCGAGAAGCCGGCAAGCCCCACGGAATCGAGCAGTTTCACCGCCTTGTCGACGTACTGCGCGCGTGCCTGACGCATGCGGCCGCGGTGCGGTTCGACGATCTCGAGCGGCAACAACACGTTCTCTAGCGCGGTGCGCCATGGCAGCAGATTGGCGTTCTGGAACGCCATGCCTACCCGGTTGAGCGGCTTGGTGACGGGCTGATCCTCGACCGTGAGCGTACCCGTGAGCGGCGGATTGAGGCCGCTGACGAGCTTGAGCAGCGAGGACTTGCCGCAGCCGCTCGGGCCGACGACCGCGATGAACTCGCCACGCTCGATCGAGAGATCCAGTTCCTCGACGGCCTTGACCGCGCCGGAACCATGGCCGTACGCCATGCTGACCTTGTCCAGTTGCACGAATGCGCTCATGACGTACGCCCCGGAATGCCGCCCGACATCAGTTGAGATTGCGCTCGGCGCGCGGCGGCAGGAAGGCGTCGGTGAACACGTCCGCCGCCTTCGGCCGGTTTACGAACTTGTACGAAATCGCGATCTGGTCGATGGCCCGTTCCATACGCGCAGGATCGATGCCGCCAAAACCGCTTGCGGTCACCTCCGTGGTCAGCACATTGCCCTGCAGCGCAAGCTTCAGCCGCTCCACCTCGACGGCTTCGTTCGCGGTCGCATTGCGCTTGAGCAGCGACTTGATCGCACCGGCCGGATCCTTCGCGGCGTCCTGCCATCCCTTGATCGTAGCCCTGACGAAGCCCCTCACGAGTTGCGGATTCTTCGCTGCGAACTCCGGGTTGACCATGACGGCATTGCCGTAGAGTTCGAGCCCGAAATCGCGCATCAGCATGACGACGATCTCGTCAGCGGGGATCCCGACGGCCTTCAGGTTCATGTACGACGAGAACGAGAATCCCGTGATCGCCTGTACCTTGCCCTGCGCCAGCATCGGTTCGCGTACGGGAAAGCCGACGTTCTCGATCTTCACTTTGGAGGAGTCGATCTTGTTCGCCTGCGCGAACGCAGCCCACTGTGCAAACGCACCGTCGGCAGCCGGCGCACCGAGCACCTTGCCTTCGAGATCCTTCGGCGAGCGGATCGCGTTCTTCTTCAGCGTCACGATGGAGAACGCGGGCGCGTTGTAGACCATGAGGACGCTCGTCACCTTCGCGTTCTCGGGCTTGTCGCGAAAGCGCACGAGCGAATTGATATCGGCGAAGCCGAAGGCATACGTGCCGCTCGCGACACGGTTGATGCCTTCGACCGATCCGCTGCCGCTGTCGATCGAAACGTCGAGGCCTTCGGCCTTGTAGTAGCCCTTGTCGATCGCGACGAAGTACGGCGCGGCCGGCCCTTCGAACCGCCAGTCCAGCGCGAACTTGACCGGCACCTGGGCATGCGCTGCCATAACGATTGCACAGGCCGCCGCAGCGGCGATACCACGAAGAGCCAACCTGAGGACGCTGCTGAACATCGATCTTCTCCCGAGTTGATCGCCGCAGCCCGGGACCGCTTCGGATCAGTCGGACTGGGCATTCGTTCATCATAGGAACGCGAACTCGCAATAAGCAATGGCCGCACTCCAATAGTGCGGCCCGCCCCACGACGAAGCGCTCCTGGGCAGATGGACAAACCGCAAGCGACGCCCCGTGTGCTGTCCGGGGCCACCGCCCCTTCTGACCGGAGCAGAACGCCCGATGACATCGTGATGCAGACATCGAAGGTGCACTGCAGGGCAGCCTCAGGCAGAATAGTCTCTGGTCGCAGGCGCAGGATAGGCTCGCGAACCCAAGGTGCAGCGGTACACGCTTCCCATGCATACACCGACGGTTGGATCCCCTAGTCATGGTCGACGATGACCACAGGCGCAACGAGCGGAGGAGAACGATCATGGTTCGATACGGTCACTGCATCGGTGCCGCGGCAATGGCCGCCGCGCTGCTCATGGCGGGCTTGACGACTGCCCAGGCACAGGCCTACCCGACACGAACGGTCAGGCTCGTCGTCCCGTTCGCACCCGGCGGTTCGACCGACATCGTGGCCCGACTGCTCGCCCCTCAGCTATCGATGAATCTCGGCCAATCGGTCGTGGTCGACAATCGCGGCGGCGGCGGCGCCACGATCGGCATGGACATCGTTGCGAAGTCGCCCCCCGACGGGCATACGCTCGGCATCGCGACACTGACCTTCGCCCTCAATCCCAGCCTGTTCGCGAAGATGCCCTATGACAGCGAGCGCGATTTCGTACCGGTCAGCCTGGTCTCGGTGATGCCGTTCGTCATGATGATCCATCCGTCGGTACCGGCACGCACCGTCAAGGAGCTGGTCGCCCTCGCAAAGTCGAAGCCGGGCGCACTCAACTTCTCCTCGTCGGGGATCGGCAGCGCCTCCCAGATGGCCGTCGAACTGGTGAAGTACATGACCGGGACCGACATGACCCACATCGGCTACACCGGGGGCGGGCCTGCCCTGACCGCACTGCTGAGCGGCCAGGTCTCGATCTTCACGGGGAGCATTCTGGCCGGACTCTCCCACTTCAAGAGCGGACGCCTGATTCCCCTCGGGGTCACGGGCACCCATCGAAACAGCGCGATCCCCGACGTGCCGACCATCGCCGAATCCGGCCTGCCGGGCTACGATCTGCAGGAATACCAGGGCATCATGGTGCCGGCCGGGACGCCACCTGCGGTGGTGAAGCGACTGAACTCGGATATCGTCAAGGCGCTCTCTGTCCCGGAACTGAAGGAGCGCTTCACTACGCAGGGTGCACAGGTCATCGGCAGCACGCCCGAGCAATTGACGGCGCACATCAAGACGCAGACCGGGCTCTGGGGCAAGGTCATCAAGTCCGCTGGCATCAAACTGCACTGAACAGGGCGTGGGCGGCTCGAACCGATCGTGCAAGCTGCTCGCTTTTCGCGTCGCGAAGGTCTCTCGGCGCCGACGGTCGGGTCATTTCGTCGGCGCTACGGGCCGCCGCTACTTCCCGCGGACCAACAGTACCGGTACGTTCGCCTCGCGCACCACGCCTTCGGCGTCGCTGCCCATCACCATGCGCGAGAGCCCGCGCCGGCCGTGGGTGCCCATCACGATCACGTCGGCCTTCGACTTGCGGGCCTGCGCGAGAATCAATGAGGCCACGCCGCCCTCGACCGTTTCGACGCTGATGGCCTTGTAGGGCACACCGGCCTTCTCGACCTTGGCGCATGCCTTCGCGAGCACTCTGCGGCCAGCCTCCTTGAGCGAATCGATCGTCTCTTCGTAATAGCTGCCGCCCATGTAGTCGGCGGTCTGCAGCAGGACGTGCTCGTCGATCACGTGGAGGATGAACAGCATGCCGCCACTGTCGCGTGCCATGCCCATGGCGGTTTTCAGGCCGGCTTCCGAAGTGTCGCTGCCGTCGACCGGTACCAGGATTTTCTTGAACACGATATGAACTCCCCCTCAGGTTGCACGAGTGCGAACAAGCGTAGCACAGCTCGAATCATTCCATGCGGGCAAACCGGGGCACGCCGGGCGACTGCTTCAGCATCATGGCCCGGGGCCTACTTCATGGCTGCAACGATACGCTCCGGCGTCAGCGGCAGATCCCGCACGCGCACGCCGAGCGCACGTGCGACCGCATTGCCGATCGCGGCCGCCGTGGGCCCCGCCATGCCCTCGCCCACACCGACGGAGGGTTCGTCCGGCTGGTCGATCAGGAGGGTCTCGACGTGCGGCG
>JBIKKL010000481.1:0-4133 GCA_044360365.1 Burkholderiales bacterium
TCGAGGGAGCGGCCACTTCAACCTCGATTTCCTTGTCGTCGAGTTCGCCTTCGCGCAGCTTTTTGCGGAATTTCTGGCGAGTTCCATTATCTTCAGCCGGCGCATTTTCGTTGCCGAAAAAATTGCTGCCGCGCGCAGGGGGCAGCAGTGCGTCGAGCACGCGTTCTTCGGCGGCTTCTTCAGCCCGCGCACGCATGCGCTTCATGGCCGACTCCCGTCCGTTCTTGACGGCGATTTCAACGAGGTCGCGGATGATGGTGTCGACATCGCGACCGACATAACCCACCTCGGTGAACTTGGTCGCTTCGATCTTGATGAAGGGCGCATCGGCGAGCTTCGCCAGCCGGCGCGCAATCTCGGTCTTGCCGACACCGGTCGGACCGATCATCAGAATGTTCTTCGGCGTGATCTCCTGGCGCAGCGGATCGGCCACTTGCTGCCGACGCCACCGATTCCTCAGGGCGATGGCGACAGCGCGCTTGGCAGCGGCCTGGCCGATGATGTGTTTGTCGAGTTCGTGAACGATCTCTTGGGGCGTCATGCCGGACATTTCGAATTACTCCAGCACTTCGATCACGTGCTGCTGATTGGTGTAGATGCACAGATCACCCGCGATGACGAGCGCGCGTTTGACGATCTCTGCGGGCACGAGGTCGGTGTGATCCAGAAGCGCACGCGCGGCCGCCTGAGCATAAGCCCCACCGCTCCCAATGGCGATGATGCCTTGTTCCGGCTCGAGCACGTCGCCGTTGCCGGTGATGATGAGCGAGGATTCCCGATCAGCGACGGCGAGCATGGCCTCCAAACGACGCAGAATACGATCGGTCCGCCAGTCTTTTGCAAGTTCCACTGCGGACCGCACCAGATGCCCCTGGTGCTTTTCGAGCTTCGCCTCGAAGCGCTCGAAGAGCGTGAATGCGTCCGCCGTGCCGCCGGCGAAGCCGCTCAGGATCTTCTCCTGGTACATGCGTCGAACCTTGCGCGCACTCGCCTTGACGACGATGTTGCCGAGCGTCACCTGGCCGTCGCCGCCCATGGCTACGCGGTTGCCGCGCCGAACGCTGAGGATCGTCGTGCCGTGAAAAATCGTCGGGTCGGACATGATGGAGGGCACCGCAACGGTTGGCGCGGTGCCTCAAAGCAACCGCGAAGGTCGAGCTTGCGCGATTATATACGTGTGACCGACGCCATCCCCTTGCGTCCTCGGGTCGTGACTCCGACCATGGTCCGAGCGCGAATCAGCCATTGAGGAACTCGATTGCGCGAACGGCGACCCACCGAAACGACCGATACGCTTGCACGCTTGCGTCAGCCGCACGACTTCCGCCACGGCCACGTCGCGGAAAAGCGGTTGTGGATTGATGGGATACCCACGTTAAACGAGTCGGTGCAGAAGCCTTCGCGTGCACGCCTACGGTCGTCACGGCGACAACGGCTTCGGCCGATATAGCGCACCGCGATCTGGAGCAAATCCGACACGTGACGGTCGAAGTCGATCGCAACATCTGACGCCAAATTGCACGGCGGCGCGGATCATTGACGCCGATTCGCCAGGGGATGGATCGAATCTACTTGCCGCCGACGACCACGGCATCGGTGAGGCGATAGAAAAGCCCGGTCGGATCATCCTTGAGCACAACGAACCTGCCGGATATCACGACCGGCTCATAGCCGTACTTGATGGGCGTCTTGGCTTTGACCTCGACGATCGCATCCGGCCCGCCCGGCATGCAGAAGGCGCAACTCGGCGGCATGGCGGAGAGAATGAAGTTCTTCTGGCGCTCGCCCGGTTCCAGCGGCAGCATGAAGCCCTGGAGTTTTACTTCCTTCTTGTCGAGCTCGGTGATTGTCTTCGAGAAGCTCGGGACGAACTTGTCCTTCTGCTTGACGGCCGTCACTTCCGCGAGCGTCTTCCAGGAGACCACGCCCTTGATCTCGGGCAGGGGCTTCTCGGCATAGGGCGATGGGGACGAACGTGGCCCGGGATCTTCCTTCGGGCCGCCCGTGAACGCCCAGGCACTCGTCGCAAAGAGCGCGGCTGCCGCCAGACAACAAAGCGTGGTTCTCATGCCATTCTCCGATCGGGACCCGACCGGGCGATTCTACCCCTCGACAAACGCTCGAAGCCAACTCCAACTCGCACTACGCGTATCGGACCGGAACGCCGTCGATCGACTCCTGCCGTCATTCGAGCGGATCGATCGCCAGCAGGACGCGCTTCGCGTCGTTTCCGCGCACGGCAGGAGAGCGATGAACGGCGCCGCGACCTTCGTTGCCCGGCCAGGCATCGCCCTTCAACAACACAACCGCCCCACGCGGAAATCGCACGATACGCTCACCCTGATCCGTGGCCCGGGCCGTCACCGGCGCAACGGCACTTGGGTCGCTCGACGTCGGAGTCGACGCATCAAGATACTCGGTGCCCGGCCCCAGATAGGTACACAGCAGTCGAAGCCCCACCCGATCGACGTGAAATCGCGGACACATCGCCCGATCCAGGACTTCGATCCGAACTCCAAGGCGGGAGCAACCGACAAGATCGGCGCAAAGCCGGCCGAGAAACGCCACGTCATCGCAGAGGGTGTTCTTGTTCGGAAGACCGGGCAACTCGGGAAACTCGTGCGGCCCGTCGACATCGATGACCCACCGGGCGCCGGCCCCCAGTCCTCCGGTAGCGAGAACCGCCTCGAGATAGGTATCGAGCCCAGGATCGATACGTCGCGGCCAGTACGCCACGGCAACATCCGGAAGAAATACCGCAGCAAGGTCGACGACGGCACGGCATCGACGCATGCGGGAAAGCACCGGGAACGCACCCTCCGGCCCTCGGCTCGTCATGCTCGAAGCGAGGTTCTGTCCGACGCGACACCAGCGCGGCGCACCCGCGCTCCAGATCCGAGAACCGTTTTCTTCGGCGCTCGGGACACGGTACGAAATCGCTTCGCCGGTCAGGCCATCCATAAAAATCCGATCATTATTGCAATTCAGTTGCGATAATGATCGGATTCGTCAGGCGTGTCAAACCGCACGCAACCGCGCAGCATGGGTCTGACGATGCCCTCGCAGAGAGTCCCGCTGCCGGGAACGACTTGCCGGTCAGTGCTTGTGCCTGTCCTTCATGCCGCAGCCGCGGCCGATGCCGACCCCCTTGCAATCCTTGGCGAGCTGCGCACGGCATTCCTTTTCGGGCTTGCCGCCTTCGAGACACTCGGCCGCCTTGCGATGAGCCTCGGCCATCGTGCGGTGATCCATGATGTCTTCGTCGAGTTGCTTCTTGCTATGGCTATGGCCCTGGGCGAGCGCCGTGCCGGCGCATAGGGCCGTCAGCGAAAACAGCAAGGCGATCGAAGCATGCTTGATGACAGCGGACTTCATCTCTCGAGGTCTCCTCAATCGAACCCTTCACCCCTCGGCGAGGGTACGGGCAATGTCTGTTCTGTAAGCGAACGCAGCGGGGACGAGCGCGGCAATCAAGCCAAGGACCGCCCCCAAACCCAACAACCACCACTCGTAGTGCAGCCAATACCACCCGGTAATCTCTACCTGCCGATTCGCGGCAAGCAGCATGCCGAGCCCCTCGGTCATCAGATGCCCCAGGGCGATGCCGATCGCCGATCCCACCGTGGCTAGAATGACGCCTTCGGCGACGATGAATCCCATGAGCTTGCGGCGCGATGCGCCGAGCGTGCGAAAGATGGCGAGATCGTACCGCCGCTCGCGCAGCGCGTTATAGAGCGCAACGAACACGCTGATCGCGGCACTCGCGATGAGTATGCCTGCGAAGGCACGTATCACGTCGAATCCGACCCCCAGCAGCTTGAACAGTCGGGCACTCTCCATAGCCGGCGATGCTGCCTGCATTTCAGTTTGTATGTTGACGAAGCGTGGCAGCTGCAGCACCGCCAGCGGTGAACCGTATTGCACGAGGAGAGCGGTGATCTCCTTCTCTTCCTCCTCGAGCGGCGCTGGCCTTTCCCCTTGCGGGGTATGCGCCTTCGCATGTACGTCCCAGACGCTCTCGAGGCTCGTCAGGATGATGCGATCGAGCACCGTGCCGGTCCTGGCCAGCACGCCTACAATGGCGTAGGGATGCTCGCCATGACCCTCGCCGCCAGGTTCGAGCCCATGGGAGC
>JBIKKL010000482.1:0-4131 GCA_044360365.1 Burkholderiales bacterium
GATCAACGCCCAGAATTGCGTGCACTGCAAGACCTGCGACATCAAGGACCCGACGCAGAACATCGTTTGGGTGGTGCCGGAGGGCGGCGGCGGGCCGAATTATCCCAATATGTAGGCGTTCGCCGAACGTTCGCTCGGCGCGCCGGGAAGAAGGAAAGGGGAAGGGTGAAAGGTGCACTTCCCCCGCATGCGCCTCGGATGCAACGGAAGCTCCTGCTTCCCGACCGCCACCTTCGACGTTTCCGGCTTCGCGCTGTTCACACTTCCCCCTTCCCGTTTCCCGGCGTCGAGCGCGCACTGCCGTCGCGCGCCCCGTGGCCGGGAACGTGCATGGCACGGGCTGTCACATCCCGCGTGCTACAATCGCGCCCCTTCCAGCCCTACCCCCTCCCCGCCCCCATGTCCGCACCGATCCGCAACATCGCCATCATCGCCCACGTCGACCACGGCAAGACCACACTTGTCGACAAGCTGCTTCGCCAATCCGGCGTATTCGCCGCGCACCAGCAGGTCACAGAGCGGGTGATGGATTCCAACGATCTGGAGCGGGAGCGGGGCATCACGATCCTCGCGAAGAACACCGCAGTCGAGTATCACGGCATCAAGATCAACATCGTCGACACCCCCGGGCACCGCGACTTCGGCGGTGAAGTCGAGCGCGCCCTGTCGATGGTCGATGGCGTGCTGGTACTGGTCGATGCGGTCGAAGGGCCGATGCCACAGACTCGCTTCGTGACCAAGAAGGCCCTGGCCCTGGGACTGCGTCCCATCGTCGTGGTCAACAAGGTCGACCGCCCCGGGTCTCGCCCGGAGTGGTCCGTCAGCCAGACATTCGATCTGTTCGACCGCCTGGGCGCCACCGAAGAGCAGCTCGATTTCCCGGTCGTCTATGCCTCGGCCTTGCAGGGCTGGGCGTCACTGGAATTGGCGGATGCGCCCAAGGATGCCGTGGAGGGCGGCGGCAATCTCGACAGCGGACCTTCGATGCGCCCGCTCTTCGAGGCCATTCTGCAACACGTGCCGCCGCCCGAAGGCGACGCAGACGAGCCCTTCCAGCTGCGCATCAGTGCGCTCGACTATTCGAACTACGTCGGTCGCATGGGCATCGGCCGCATCAGCCGCGGTCGCCTGAAGCCGGCTCAGGACATCGTCGTGCTGACCGAAGGCAAGTCGCCCGAGAAGGCCCGCATCGGACAACTGCTCGGATTTCGCGGCCTCGACCGCGTTCCACTGACCGAGGCGGTCGCCGGCGACATCGTGGTGATCTCCGGCGTCGAACAGGTCGCAATCGGTGCGACGATGGCAGACCCGCTGCAGCCCGAGGCCCTGCCGGTACTCGCC
The DNA here is from genome assembly GCA_044360365.1 of Burkholderiales bacterium. Taxonomy (GTDB): domain Bacteria; phylum Pseudomonadota; class Gammaproteobacteria; order Burkholderiales; family WYBJ01; genus WYBJ01. The sequence goes on from JBIKKL010000482.1 coordinate 1,342, forward strand.
GTGGATGAACCGACGCTCACGATGACCTTCCAGGTCAACACGTCCCCCTTCGCGGGCCAGGAAGGCAAGTTCGTCACGAGCCGACAGCTCTCCGACCGTCTCGCGCGCGAACTCAACACCAACGTGGCGCTTCGCGTCGAGGAAACGGCGGATCCCGACATATTCAAGATCTCGGGGCGCGGCGAACTGCATCTGACGATCCTGCTGGAGAACATGCGCCGCGAGGGGTACGAGTTGGCCGTCGGCCGGCCCGAGGTCATCACGCGAGTCATCGACGGTGCCACGTGGGAGCCTTTCGAGGCACTCACGGTCGACGTCGAAGACACGCATCAAGGCGCGGTGATGGAAGCGCTCGGGGTGCGGCGTGCAGAACTCACCGACATGGCGCCGGACGGCAAAGGGCGCGTACGTCTCGACTATCGTATTCCGGCGCGCGGCCTGATCGGCTTCCAGAACGAATTTCTGAACCTGACTCGCGGCACGGGCCTAATGAGCCACGTTTTCGATGAATACGCGCCGATGAAGCCCGACATGCCGGGTCGGCGCAACGGCGTGCTGATTTCGGGCGACGACGGCGAGGCCGTCACCTACTCGCTCGGCAAGCTGCAGGAGCGCGGACGGCTTTTCGTCAAGCCGGGCGATCGCGTCTACGAAGGCATGATCATCGGCATCCACAGCCGCGACAACGATCTCAGCGTGAATCCGGTGAAAGCGAAGCAGCTCACCAACTTCCGAACGGTGCTGAAGGACGATGCCATCCTGCTCACGCCGCCGGTTCAGCTCTCCCTCGAGTATGCGGTCGAATTCATCGCCGACGACGAACTGGTGGAGATCACGCCCAAGAACATTCGGGTTCGCAAGCGCCATTTGAAGGAGCACGAGCGCAAGCGCGCATCGCGTTCCGGGGACAAGGCTGCCGTAGAGGGTTGAACCCGATCGGCGGGGGGGGTGCCGCCGATGGCCGAGCCGATGCGGATTGCAGTTCGACATCGAAACGGTTCACCCGGCAGGCTCGACGCCTGACACATCGCGTTGCTCAGAACGGGAGCAGGCGATCTTCCGCACCAAGCAGCGTGCGCTTCAACCTGCCGTCGACGGGACGATCGCCGAGCCAGATGCGCATCAGCGCGCGATGGAAATCCTCGCCCGGAATGGTCGAGCGCGCCACCCCGTTGATCGTGATGCGCGTGCCGATGCCCGGCAGGTAGTCGAGCAGCACCACGCCGCCCTGAGTGATCCGCCCCACTTGCCGCATCATCACCGCGAGATCGCGGATGCGCGACTCCAGCGGACCCAGTTCCGGCAACTGATTGTTTGCCGAGAGGCCGTCGTTGAGCATGGCGATCAACGCTTCGGCGGTGATCTCGTCGTGGAGCACGTGCATGGCAAGGCGCTTCGGCCCCGGATCGGCCAGCACCGCATCGGAGGTTGTACGCTTCTGCGTGAGATACAAAGCCGCGACGTAGACCTTCGCGACGAGCATCTTTCGGCGTGGACCGGCGCCGTTGAGGTGCAGCTCCGGTAGACCTTGTGCGATGTAGATGCGCTCGTCGAGCTTGACGCCCTCGACCTCCGCGGCGTGAGAACTCAACGCTGCAAAGAACAGGGTCAACAACAGGCCGAGCGTACGCAGATTCATGATCGATGCGACCTAGTGCCAGTGGGCTCGCCGATCTTAAGCGAAGCCGGCTCTCGGCAGCAATCGGCCTGCGCATGGCGATGCCGCCTTGCACGGCACCCGCCATCGCGCATACACGACATCGTCGCGGACATGGCCGCTACAACGCCTCGAAAATGCCGGCTGCGCCCATGCCCGTGCCGATGCACATGGTGACCATGCCGTACTTCTTTGCACGGCGGCGCAGCCCATGCAGCAAAGTTGCCGTGCGAATTGCGCCGGTCGCCCCGAGCGGATGCCCCAATGCAATGGCGCTGCCGAGGGGATTGACGCGCTCGCGGTCGAGCCCGAGATCCTGAATCACCGCCAGACTCTGAGCCGCGAAAGCCTCGTTCAGTTCGATCCAGTCCATGTCGTCGATCTTCAGGCCCGCCTGAGCGAGCACCTTGGGAATCGCCTTGACCGGGCCGATGCCCATGATCTCGGGCGGCACACCGGCGACCGCATAGCCGACGAAGCGCCCGAGCGGCTTGAGTCCGTAGCGGTTCATCGCGGCCTCGCTCATGAGGACGATCGAACCGGCACCGTCGGACATCTGTGAACTGTTGCCGGCGGTTACCGACCCCTTGGCGGCGAACACGGGCTTCAACTTCGCCAGGCCTTCCGGACTGGTATCGGCGCGAGGTCCCTCGTCGGCGGTCGCAAGTCGCTGCCGAACGGCAACTTCGCGGGCGACCAGATCGGGCACACGGTCCTCGATCGAGTAAGGCGCGATCTCGTCCCTGAACTCGCCGCTTTGCGTCGCATGCAGAGCACGTCGATGGCTCTCGGCAGCAAACATGTCCTGCGCCTCGCGCGAGATGTTCCATTTCTCGGCCACGCGTTCGGCGGTGATGCCCATGCCGTAGGCGATGCCGACGTTCTCGTCCTTCAGGAAGATGGCGGGGTTGTACGAAATCTTGTTGCCGCCCATCGGCACCATGCTCATGCTTTCCGTGCCGGCGGCGATCATGACGTCGGCCTCGCCCAATCGAATTCGATCGGCCGCGAGCGCGACGGATTGCACCCCTGAAGAACAAAAGCGATTGATCGTCATGCCCGACACATTGTCCGGAAAGCCCGCGAGCAGCAGCCCGATACGTGCAACGTTCATTCCCTGTTCGGCTTCGGGC
>JBIKKL010000484.1:0-4129 GCA_044360365.1 Burkholderiales bacterium
CCGGCGGTTCTGGTCGGATGCATCGGCGCGTTCGGCATGGCCGCCATGCTGTATCCGAGAGCATGGACGGAATTCGTCATCTGGCACGCCTATCCCGCCGTGTTCTTCGTTTGTGCACTCGCTGCGTGGGCGTTGGCGCAATTCGGGCCGCGCGCGCTGGTTGCCTCGGGCACTGCAGCTTTCGCGATCGTCGCCGTGTTGGGAATCGGGACGCTGCAGACGTTTTCCAGCCATATGGCCGTTTGGGACGATGCGGTACGTGTTGCCGAACGAGGCGAGCCTCGTACCGAGAACGCGCGGATATATGTCAATCGCGCGACCTTGCATCGTGCCTCCGGCCACCCGATCGCCGCGATTCAGGACTACACGAAGGCCCTGACGCTGGCGCCGGATCTGCCCCGGGCCTTGCGTGGGCGTGCCCAGGCCCACGTCGACGACAAGCGGTTCGGCGAGGCGCTCCAGGACTTGCAGCGCCTGCTCGAAGTCGACCCCAAGCAACCGATCACCCATGCCGACATCGGACTCGTCCAGATGCAGGCGGGCAAGTTCGCGGACGCATGGAAGTCGTTCAACACGGCGGTCCAACTGGGCGTTCGCGAGCCGCGGCTGTTCCTGAATCGCGGGCTCGCGCTTTACCAGATGGGCGGACTGGGGGCCGCCCCCCGGGCGCTGGACGAAATCGAGCGGGCGTTGGCGCTCGACCCAGGCTATGCGCTGGCCCATTTCAATCGTGCCCTGATTTTCGAGCAGGCGGCACGCGCCGGGGTTCGGCTGCGCGATGCGCCGAGTCCCGAAATCATGCGGCTGGTGGCCGCCCAGAACATAGCCCGCGCCTGCAAGCTCGGACACCGTCCGGCGTGCGATGTGGAACGCGCCCGCGCCGAGGAAAAGTCGCGTCTGCAAACGGCGCCGGGCGGGCCGTCCGTTCTGTCGCCCGAGACGCTGCGAGACCAGGGACTACCGGCCGCCGGGCGCTGAAGTCGCGGTGCTTATCGGCTGCCAGCGATTGTCGATGAGGCCTTCGAGCGGCTGGAAGTTCACCTTGTAGGTCATCTTGCGGCTCTGGGCGATCCAGTAACCGAGATAGAGATACGGCAAATCCAGGCGGCGACACTGCTCGATCTGCCACAGGATGTTGAATGTCCCGAGGCTCGCACTCGGCATGTCGGGATCGAAGAAGGTGTAGACGGACGACAAGCCGTCCTGCAGTTCGTCGACGATGCTCACGATCCGCAGCGCTTCTGCGTCACGAAACTCGATGAGCCGCGAGCGCACGTTGCTTTGCAGGAGAAAGTGCCGGTACTGCTCGCGACTGTCCTGGTCCATGCCGCCGCCGGCATGGCGACGGGACTGGTAGCGCAGATAAAGCGAGTAATGCTCGGCGCTATAGCGCAGGTCGAGCATCTGCACGCGCATGTTCCCGTGCTTCTTCCAGGCACGCTTCTGGGCCCGGTTCGAACGGAAGTCCTCGGTCAGGACGCGAACCGGTACACACGCGCGACAGCTGTCGCAGTACGGTCGGTACGTGAAGGCGCCGCTGCGGCGAAATCCGGCGCGAACAAGTTCGCTGTAGACCGGGTTGTCGATGAGGTGACTCGGGGTGGCTACCTGGGAGCGGGCCATCCGATCCGGCAGATAACTGCATGGGTAGGGCGCAGTCGCGTAGAACTGCAATACGGAAAGCGGGAATTCACCCAATAAGGTCACGATCGAAGGTCCACGAGCCGGCGGGCTGCGGGTAGTGTACCAATTGTTCCAGGGCGTGCGAAAAGCTCGAGCGGCTGATCTGCCGCGCGCCCAGGCTTTCGAGGTGGGACGTGCGCATCTGACAATCGATCGGACCGAACTGCCAGCGCTCGAGCTGGCGAGCCAGATGGACGAGCGCGACTTTCGAGGCATCGGCGGCGCGCGAGAACATCGATTCGCCGAAGAACGCCCGTCCGATGGCTACACCGTACAGACCGCCGATCATCTCGCCGTCGCGCCATGTCTCGACGCAGTGCGCATGGCCCAGGGCGGCAAGGCGGCAGTATGCATCGATCATTTCCTGAAGAATCCAGGTTCCGGGTTGGCCGTCGCGAGGCTGGGCGCACGCTTCCATGACGGCGCGAAAGCTCTCGTCGACACGGATCTCGTAGTCGCCGCGGCGCAGTGTCTTGCGCAGTGAGCGCGAAATCTTGATTTCCGAGGGATACAGCACCATGCGCGGATCGGGGCTCCACCACAGGATGGGATCGCCTGCGCCGAACCATGGAAATATGCCCTGGCGATACGCCGCGAGGATCCGCAGCGGCGACAGGTCTCCGCCGGCGGCGAGGAGTCCGTTCGGCTCGGGCAGCGCGCTATCGAGCGGCGGAAAAACGTGGGCGCGGCCCAGCCAGGGGATCATGAGTGGAACTGCGCGCGGGATGCACGACGGCGGCGCGAAGCGCCGCCGGGAGGATCGTCACCGATATACCAGCACAGGGATCTTCGAATGCGTCAGGACCTTGGCGGTTTCGCTGCCCAGCAAAACCCCGGCAAGACCGCGCCTGCCGTGCGAGGCCATGAAGACGAGATCGCACTTCTTGGTCTTCGCAGCTTCGATGATGGCATCGGCTGGAAACTCGCTTGCGACATGATGGCTCTGGTACGTCACGCCCGCATCGGTGCAGGCTTTCTCGATCACGCTTAGATACTTCGCGGCGAGTTTGGCCGTCGCTTCCTCGTGCTGTTTCGGCGACATGTAGTTGGCCGGGACGAAGTCCTCGTACACGACGGGCCGGTAGGGTGGTGCGGCGAAGAACCCGGTCACCTTGGCGCCGATCTCCTTTGCAAACTTGACCCCCTGGAGCACGGCTTTTTTCGACAGGGCCGACCCATCGGTCGGTATCAGGATGTGCTTGAACATGGGCGATCTCCTCTTCCTTTGGACGGGGCCGTTGCGACGGACCGACATCAATCGCGTGCGTGCGGCCCGATCGCATCGACGGTCGATAGTATACGGTTTGCTGCAGGTGGTCCGTAGCGTCGCGACATTATCCTCGCGCGGTCGTCGGTTTCGGATTGACGTACGTCAACGTCGGATGAGACGCACCGTCAACCGATCGGGATGAAGCCCCAAGCGCTTTTCGTCAGGGCTGCGGATGCGACGTAGGAGAAGGCCAGCAGTGCCGCGACGAACGCAGCGTGGCGTCCGGTGGTCGTCCTGGCGCGTTTGAGTGCAAACGTGCCGAATCCGATGTAGGCCAGGAGTCCCACGATCTTGGCGAGCAACCAGGGAAGGTGCAGCGGATTCATCTGACCGATGGCAAGCATCCCGATCGCGGCGCCGAGCAGGAGCGTATCGACCGCGTGCGGTGCGATCCGGGCGAACTTGTGCTGCATCCAGCGCGACCTGGCAGTCGCCAATGCCATCCGCGCGATGAAACCGCAGAGGCTCACGGCTACGCAAGCGATGTGGAGGTACTTGAGGGTGGCGTACATGCGCGCGGGCCTCGCCACCCACGTGGACGGTCAGTCTTTCGAAGCGCCGTGTGCCGCACGCAGCAGCGACAGCTTCAGCTTGCGCGGTGCAAGATTGGCAATGCGATGGTACAGCCGCTCGAACTCGGCTTGTCTGTGGGCGCCGAACAACGGATCGTCGTTGGCGCCGAACGCCTCGGCCATCGTGACCCAGTCGTCATCGACGAGGCATTGTTCCGCGAGCGGCAGAACGATGGTTTCTTCCGTGCGCATGTGGTTCCAACTGAATTCGCAAAAGCGGCTCAGGGCCAGCACAAACGCATCCGCGCCGTCCGTCGCACCACCCTGCCATCGGACCAGCGCGCGCTCCAGTTCGCTCACGAGTTGCGGCGAGCGCTGGTGATCGCGATCCAGGCGGTCCAGCATCGTATTGGCCTCTGCCGTGCGCGCACGCAGGGCGGCGAACAGGTAGCGATCTTCCTTAGGGTGATGAAAACGCTCCGGCACGGCGTCCACGTAGTAAAGCATCGACGCGAGCAGGGCGAAGTCGGGTTCGACACCGGTTTCCACGATTTGCGCTGTGACCGACTCAAGCGCTTCGATGACGCGCGCAAGCGACCGATGCTCTTCGCGCAGGCGTGTCAGGGCGGCGTTTCGGGCGGCGGCTTGGGAGTGCAGGTTATCG
>JBIKKL010000485.1:0-4128 GCA_044360365.1 Burkholderiales bacterium
CGCAGTGTTCGCCGAGTCGAAGCCGAGGTATTCGGCGGTGGTGCTCGAATCGCTGTATCCGACGATCGAAGAGGCGGTCGAGGATCGGCTGCGACTGCATCTCGGATCGTTCGGGCCCTTGCTTGCACCCTTGTTGCTGATGCAGTTCGAGCCGAGGCTCGGCGTACGGCCCGAGCAGCTGCGCCCCATCGAGCGCATCGGCGAGATCACCGCGCCGATCCTTCTCGTCCATGGCAGCCAGGACCGGCACACGCCCCTGGCCGAGGTGCGCCGCCTCTACGATGCCGCGCGCGAGCCGAAGAGTTTGTACGTGGTGGAGAGCGCTGCGCACGTCGATCTTCACGCCCATGCAGGCGCGCACTACGAAGCGCGCGTCGGGGCGTTTTTGTTGTCGCACTTGCGTACATTGTCCGTAGCGCCGACGCTGCTATCGATGCGCGATTGAATGGGGGCGCGGATCGCGCGGCTGCAATGAACGTCCACGAGGGATCGAAACGATGACGCTCGATGACCATGCACTGAACGAACTGGCGATCCGCGTGATGACCGCACAGGATCGACGCGGGACGCTTGCGCCCATGTCATCCGACGCGCCGTTCGATATACCGACGTCCTACGCCGTTGCCGACCGCGTGCACCGGATGCGTATCGCACAGGGTGCCGTACCGGTCGGTCGCAAGATCGGCTTCACCAATCGCAACATCTGGGACGAGTATGGCGTGCATCAGCCGATCTGGGGCTGGATGTACGAACACACGCTCGTGCATTCCCGCAACGGCCATGCGCGAATCTCGATCGAGCATTTTGCCGAGCCCAGGATCGAACCGGAGATCGTATTCCACTTCGCGTCGGCACCTTTACCTGACGCGAACGTGCTGGAACTGCTTGGCTGCATCGACTGGATCGCGCACGGCTTCGAAATCGTGCAGTCGCACTATCCCGGTTGGAAGTTTCTCGTCGAGGACACCATAGCCGACGGCGGTTTGCACGGCGCGCTCGTGCTCGGCGAGCCGGTTCCCGTCACGCGACTTGGCGACACCCTCGTGCTCGTGGAGGCGCTCGCCAAGTTCGAGATCGACCTCGCGCGCAACGCTCAGCGCGTCGAAACCGGTCGTGGCGCGAACGTGCTCGACAGCCCGCTGAACGCGCTCGTGCATTTGTGCGACGCGTTGAAGCAGTCGCCGCATCTGGTGCCCATCGAAGCGGAAGAACTCATCACGACGGGTACATTGACGGCGGCGTATCCGCTCGTCTCGGGCGAGCACTGGAGCACATCCTTGCGCGGACTCGCCTTGCCCGGACTGTCCCTGGCCATCGAGCTTGCCTGATCGCCTTGTCGCTTCGTCGGAACTACGCCGAGTTGCCGACGCTGCATTCGGTCATCGCAGGCGGGAATCCCTCCGATATACTGCGCAAGCTGAGCCGTCGCCGACACGTGTCGGCCGTCGTCACACACTCATCCTGGAGGAGACCCCGTGAGCGCTTCGAATTCAACGCCCGATAGTGAAGTCCATCTGCCGCTGAGCGGCGTGATCGTGCTCGACCTGACGCTGGCCCGCGCCGGCCCGACCTGCGTGCGTCACCTGGCGGACTGGGGCGCGAACGTCATCCGCATCGAGCCGCCCACCCAGGGCGAAGACGAGATCGGCCGTCGCGACGGCTTCGATTTCCAGAACCTGCATCGCAACAAGCGCGCGATGCAGCTCAACCTGAAGTCCGAGGAAGGCAAGGCCATCTTCATGAAGCTGGCCGAGAAGGCCGACGTGATCGTCGAGAACATGCGCGCCGAGGTGAAGCATCGTCTCGGCGTGGCCTACGAGGACGTGAAGAAGGTCAATCCTCGCATCGTCTACGGCTCGATCAGCGGCTTCGGTCAGACGGGGCCCTACGGCAAGCGCGCCGGCGTGGACCAGATCGTGCAGGGCATGGGCGGCCTCATGTCCGTCACCGGGTTCCCCGGTCAGGGCCCGGTGCGCGTCGGCATCGCCATCGCGGATCTGACCTCCGGCAATCTGCTCGCCATGGGCATTTCGATGGCGCTATTCGATCGCACGCGTACCGGCGTGGGCAAGTGGATCCAGACGAGCTTGCTCGAATCGACCATCTTCATGCTCGATTTCCAGGCTTCCCGCTGGCTCATGAAGGGCGAAGTGGCGAAACAGGCCGGCAACGATCACCCGACCGGGACGCCGACCGGCGTGTTTCCGACCAGCGACGGCCACATCAACATCGCGGCCGCGGGCGAACGTCCCTGGGCGCGCTTCTGCGACGCCATCGGTCATCCGGAATGGAAAGAAATCGAAGCGTGGAAAACACGCCAGAAGCGCACCGAGAACCGCAAGGCGGTCAACGACGCGATCGGCGACATTACCCAACACAAGACGTCGGCCCACTGGGTGGAACTATTCGAGGCTGCGGGAGTGCCGTGCGGCCCGATCTACTCGATCGATCAGACCTTCGCCGATCCGCAAGTGCAGCATCTGGGGATCGCGGCGCCGGTGCATCATCCGGTGCGCGGCGACTTCAAGATCGTCGGCTCGCCGATCAACATGCAGGATACGCCGAAGAAGATCCGCCGCTACACGCCCGATGCCGGCGAGCATACCGACGAGATCATGCGCGAGTTCGGGTTCACCGAGGCGCAGGTGAAGGCGTGGCGGGAGAAGGGGGTGGTTGCGTAGCGAGCTGGGGCTCGGACGCTACTCGGTGAAAGGTGAAGGGTGCAAGGCGCACCCTTCACTGCGTCGACGGCAACTTTAGGACCTCGGCGAACCCTCGCCGTTCACCCGGCAGCGTCGTTCGCAGCGCGCTAGCCGCACGCCCCCACCGCCCCGCATGCCGTACAAAACTCGCACCCATCCTTCTTGATCACCGCCTGATTGCCGCACTCCTTGCACTGCTTGCCGACGATGCGCAGATACGTGGGGCGTTCGCGTTCGTCTTCCGGCGTTTCGAGCACGCCCATCTCCGTGACCGGGTAGCCGCGCTCGTCGAGCACGCCGAGCATCGCATAGCGGTGGATGATGAGGCGGGCGACGTAGGCCACGGTGCTGGGGAAGGTTTGCTGCTGTTCGCTGCCGGGGATGCGCGCCATGAAATCCCCGAGCGGTTCGGCGTAGTTCAGGAGCTTGCGCAGCTTCATGCCGATCCAGGCGGGGTCGATCACGCGCATGTCGAGCGACAGCAGATTGCACAGGCCGTCGAGCGCGCGCGGATAGGCGCCCGCGAGCCAGACCGCGTAGGGCCGGCGGCGCCCGCCCGGCAATTCGAGTTCCTTCAGGATGAGCAGGAAGTCGTCGCCGGAGATCGGATTGTGTACGTCGACCGTCCAGGACATCGTGCCGTCGGTGCCGGTCTTCGGTTCCTTGTGAGCGAAGAGGGTATCGAGCACGGGTGACTTGCTGCCGTCTTCCGAGAGGGCACCCAGTTCGTCAACGCGGAAACGCACGATGCGTGCAAAGGCTGCCACGACACTCGGGACGCGGACCACGCTGCCGTCGGGCGGCATGACGCAATCGAAGGCGTCGTCGCCGGCGAGGCGGGTCAGCATGTCGAACTTCATGCGCAGCCAGGCTTTGTCTTCGGCGCGCATGTCCATCGACAGGGTCTTCGCGACGGCACCCAGGCCGCGCGGCTGCTCGTTGCCGTTCACCCAGACTTCGAACGGCAGCTTCTCGCCGTTCTCGACGTGGCCGACGAAGATGGCGAACGAGCCGAACGGGGATTCGAGCATGTAGGTCCACGAGGGATTGCCGCCCGGCAGCTTGGGCCGGCCGGGCCAGCGCAGGCTGGAGAGCGTGGGCTCAGGCGCGGCTTCGAGGCGGATGCGACGGTCGACTTCGGTGACGTCGAGATCGTTCGGCTCACGGGCCGCCGCCGACGGGCCACCCACCGACAGCACGCTGCCCAGCACGCTGTTCGGCCGATAGGTCGTCATCCCCTTGAGGCCCGCCTTCCAGGCCTCGAGGTAGAGATCCTTGAACTTGTCGTAGGGGTAGTCTTCGGGGACGTTGACCGTCTTGCTGATGGCGGAATCGACATACGGCGCGACGGCGGCGACCATCCTCATGTGATCGATCGCGGGGAGTTCCAGCGCCGTGACGAACGAGGACGGGAGGTTCTCGACAT
>JBIKKL010000486.1:0-4127 GCA_044360365.1 Burkholderiales bacterium
CCTATTTCGGCTTCGAGATACCCGGCACGGACGGCCAGAAATTCTTCTATGTCTGGCTCGATGCGCCCGTCGGCTACTTCGGCAGCTTCCGCCACTGGGCCGAGCGCAGCGGCAAGTCGCAGGCCGAGATCGACGCCTGGCTGCGTCCGGGCGGCAGCACGGAACTCGTCCACTTCATCGGCAAGGACATCCTCTATTTCCACGCGCTCTTCTGGCCGGCGATGCTCGAGCATGCGGGCTACCGGACCCCAAGCAAGGTGTTCGCGCACGGCTTCCTAACCGTCAACGGCGAGAAGATGTCGAAGTCGCGCGGCACGTTCATCACGGCACGCAGCTATCTCGACCTCGACCTGAATCCGGAATGGCTGCGCTACTACTACGCGGCGAAACTCGGCTCGAGCATGGAGGACATCGACCTCAACCTCGACGACTTCACCGCGCGGGTGAACAGCGATCTCGTCGGCAAGTTCGTGAACATCGCGAGCCGTTGTGCCGGGTTTCTCTCGAAGCGTTTCGGCGGCGCGTTGGCGGCGAGCGACGATGCGGCCAAGGATGTCCTCACGCAAACGAAAGAAGCGGCCGCTACCATCGCCGCTCACTACGAGGAGCGCGAGTTCGGCAAGGCCGTGCGACGAATCATGGAACTGGCAGACGTCGCGAATCAGTACGTCGATGCAAACAAGCCCTGGGAACTCGCGAAGGACCCAGCGAATGCCGATCGCCTGCATGCGGTATGCTCGACGGCCATCGGCTTCTTCCGGCTGCTCACGCTGTACCTCAAGCCGGTTCTGCCGCGCGTCGCCGAACAGGTCGAAACGTTTCTGAATATCGCCCCGATGACCTGGAACGACGCTCAGACCGCACTGCCCGCCGGTCACAAGATCGGCGACTACAAACACTTGATGACCCGTATCGATCCCAAACAGGTGACAGCCTTGGTCGAAGCCAACAAAGAATCCCTGCAGCCCGCGCCTTCGCCCGCGCGCCATGCCGAACAGCAGCAGCACGCAGAGAAGCCTGCAGCATCGCAGCACATCGCCATCGACGATTTCCTGAAGGTGGATCTGCGCGTCGCCCGCATCGTCGATGCGAACCATGTCGAAGGTGCGGACAAGCTGCTCAGGCTCGATCTCGACGTCGGCCCTTTGGGCACGCGTACCGTCTTCGCCGGCATCAAGTCCCGCTACGATCCCGTGCAGTTGAAAGGTCGTCTAACGCTCGTGGTCGCGAACCTCGCCCCGCGCAAGATGAAGTTCGGCCTCTCCGAAGGCATGATCCTCGCGGCGAGCGACGACTCCGGCGGCCCGTTCCTGCTCGCCGTCGACGACGGCGCGCAGCCTGGCATGAAGGCGAAGTAGCACCCGCACCGTCTACCCAACCTTCGCGACCCTGAGTCGACCCCGGGGTCGACGCAGGGTCAGGACCGGGCTGTCGGGGTGATGGCCGTGAGGATGCCCTGCATGATCGCGAGCGGCGTGGGCGGGCAGCCAGGTACGGCGACGTCTACCGGGATCACGTTCGACACCTTCCCGCGCGAGGCATAGCTTTCGCCGAAGATGCCGCCAGTGCAACCGCAATCACCGATGGCCACGACGAGCTTCGGATCGGGGGTGGCCTCGTAGGTGCGCTTCAGCGCGACTTCCATGTGCCGCGATACCGGCCCGGTGACGAGCAGCATGTCGGCATGGCGCGGACTCGCAACAAAGCGAATGCCGTGCGCCTCGACGTTGTAGTGCGCCGTCTGCACCATGTGGATCTCGAGTTCGCAGCCGTTGCACGAGCCTGCATCCACATGCCGTATCGAGAGTGAGCGCCCGAAACGACGCAAGATGGCCTCGTCGAGCCGCTGCCGCGTCACCCGCAATGACTCGTCGACGAGCGGATCGGCATCGGTGACGATGCCGGTGCGGACGATTTGTTTCAGCAGTTCGTACATGGCGGCGTGTTCGTCGGTGCTGGCGCTGGACGGGCGTGCAAGGGGGATAGTGAGCGGTGAAGGGCGCTCCGCCACGCCGAGGCTTTCCCGTGGCGACAACGGGGGACCCATCTTGGCACACCGGCATTCGTTGAGGCTACGCTCGAACTTGTCATTTTCACTTTGCGCATTTGACTACAGATCGTGCCCCGCATAACTCAGGTTGAACGACTTGTTGATGAGCGGGAAGTCCGGCACGATGTTGTCGATCACCGCCCTTTCGAGCAACGGCCAGTTCTGCCATGAAGGATCGTGCGGGTGAAATCTGCGCACCATGCCGGCCGCATCGAGTTCGAGGGCTACCAGCACTTCGCCGCGCCAGCCCTCCACCAGCCCCACGCCGAATCCCGTTCCCGACGGCACCTCCACGCGTACCGGACCCGCCATCGCCTGGCCAAGCAGCACCCGGATCAGGCGCATCGATTCCAGCGCTTCGTCGAAGCGTACGGCGACGCGTGCCGCCACATCACCGCCGGCAGACGTCGCCATGCGCACGTCGAGCTTGTCGTACGGCGCGCAGGGATGGTCGACACGCAGATCGGCTGCCAGCCCGCTCGCACGGCCGGCCATCCCGGTCAGCCCGAGCGACTGCGCGAGCGCGGGCGCGACACGCCCCGCCCCCATGAAGCGATCCTGTACCCCGGCATGCTCGTCATAGATCGAACGCAGCACTCGAACCTCGGTCTCGATCGATCCGCAAAGTTCGAACAGGCGCTGCGGACCTTCGGCAGGCATGTCCCTCGCCACGCCACCGGGAACGATCAGATCCATCATGTAGCGATGCGCGAACAGCTCGGTCAGGACGCGCAGCACCTGCTCTTTCAGGCGCCAGAACTGAAAGAACCCGAACGAGAGCGCGACATCGTTGCCGAGATAGCCGAGGTCACCGAGGTGATTGTGCAGGCGTTCGAGCTCGAGCGCGATGGCACGAATCCAGAGGGCACGCGGCGGCGGATCCACTCCAGCGATGCTCTCTGCCGCTTGCGAGTAGGCCCACGCGTAGGCCACCGTCGAATCCCCGCTGACCCGCCCCGCCAGCCGCGCAGCCTCCTCGACCGTCATGCCTTCCGCGCGCTTCTCGATGCCCTTGTGCTTGTAGCCCAAGCGCTGCTCCAGCCGCAGTACGGCCTCGCCGACGATGGAGAATCGAAAGTGTCCGGGTTCGATCGTTCCCGCATGGACGGGGCCTACCGGAATCTCGTGGACACCGTCACCCTCGACCCGGACGAAAGCGTAACGATCCTCGGCTGCATCGAACGCCGCATCGATCGGAACCGATCGCCGCAACGGAAACGTACCGCCCGGCCATGCCCCGTGCCGCAGCCACTTGCGCGAATCCGGCGCCTCCTGCGCATGAATGCCCAAGAGATCGTAGGTGGCTCGCTGCATGCGCAAGGCAGCCGGATAAAGATCCGCGATGCTCGGGTAGTGCGGATGATCCGCCGGCAGTGCGACGCGAAGGCAACACAACCCGGATCGCGTCAGCACCGCGATGCGCAACACGAAACCGGCTCCGACATCCGTATCGTCGCATCCCCAGAGCGCGATGAGACGCCCCCCTTCGGCCAGGGCGCGCGACATGACATCGTGCAGACGCGCCGCAGCGACGTTCACCTGCACCGCCTGCACTGCCCCCGGAAGCGGTTGGGTGTCGAGATCGAAGATCGCTGCCATGTCTGCACTCATCCGATCAAGGCCGCGGCTTGTCGATACCACTGATCGAGGTACGGAGGGATGTAGAGTCCCAGCATGAGCACCAGGGCGAGATGCAGAAACACCGGCAGCAGCGCGGGCTGATGCGGCAGGCGACGTACATTCGATTCCCCGAACACCATGGGCTGCACCTTGCCGAAAACCGAAGCGAATGCCACGGCGAGGCCGAACAACAGGAACGGCGTGGTCCACGGATGCTGGTGTATGGCCGTGGTGAGAATCATGAATTCGCTCGTGAACACACCGAACGGTGGAACGCCGAGTATCGCCAGCGTCCCCAATGCGAGCCCCCAGCCGATGGTCGGGTTGCGCTCGATGAGGCCGCGGATGTCGGCGATGTTCTGCGTCCCGGCCTTCTGCACCGCGTGCCCCACGGTGAAGAAGATCGCCGACTTGGTGAGCGAATGCACCGTCATGTGCAGCAAACCGGCGAATGCGC
>JBIKKL010000488.1:0-4126 GCA_044360365.1 Burkholderiales bacterium
GTGCTGCTGCAGGATCCTGCTGGCTTCGTCGGCACGCGGCCCCATGAATACGGCGAGGGGTTTCTTCGGTGTGCCGGCCGCAAGGACGCGTTCGTGCACGGATCGCGGCAGGTAGGCTGCGTTCGACCCCTGCACCGCGAGCACGATGTCGCAGTGATCGGATTCCAGCAGCGTTGAAAGCACTGTGGCATAAGCCCCGTTGTCTGCGCGACCCATGGGCAGATCGATCACCGGGCCCGGTGCGCATCGGATCGAGCGCTCGTTCAATCGGGTGACGACCTCGTCGCTGGGCGCAACGATGTCTATGCCGTTATCGCACAAGCCGTCGAGCACCATGGCCGCCCCGCCGCCGCTGACGGTCAACGTCGCCATTCGGTGACGCGAACTCGGTCGGTGTCCGAGCACCAGGTTCGGCATCTCGAACAGCGCCTCGAATACGTCGACCCGCAACATGCCGTGTTCACGAAAGAAGGCCCTGGCGTGTTCGTGATCGTCGGTCAGCGCGCCCGTATGTGTAAGGGCCAGGGTTCGGGTCGTCGTGGAGCGTCCGATCTTGTAGGCGATCACCGGCTTGCCGGCAGCGTATGCGCGGCGTGCCGCCGCAGCGAGTTGTGGCGCGTCGCGCAGGGCTTCTAGGAAGAGCAGTATGACGTGTGTATCGGGATCGTCGACGAGAAGATCGACCAGTTCTCCGGTGGCGATGTCGCATTCGTTGCCGACGGCGACAAGCTTCGAAAAGCCGATGCCGCGCTCCTGAGCCCGCGTAACGATGGCCCCCAGCATCGAACCGCTTTGCGATATCAGACTCACTGCGCCGGGCACGAGGGACTCCCGCTCGAAGACGGCATTGGCGGACAGTGCAACGCGCCCGGCGACGTTGACGACACCCAGCGAGTTCGGACCCAGAATCCTGACCCCGGCGCGACGGGCCGTGGCGAGCAGTTCATCCTGGCGACGCTGGCCCCGCGGGCCGAGCTCGGCAAATCCGGCGGTAATTACCGTCGCGACGCTGATTCCCGCAGCCCCGCATGCTTCGATCGCCTGGATCACCGACGTGGCCGGCGTCATGACGAGCGCGTGGTCGCTCGCGTTGAAGGGGGCATCGCCGGAGAAGTCGTCTGGACGCCGGCCTTGCGATGGGGCCAGGTGGCGGATCTCACCGCGGTAGCCATGGCGGTGCAGGACGCGCAGCGGGCGCGAAGTGAGCTTGTCGGGGTCGGACGATGCGCCGATCAGCGTGATCCGATCCGGCGCGAACAGTGCGCGAGACAACCGGGCTCGATCGTCCGTCCCGGCCTGGGCAGAGGGTTTACGCGCGGGCACTGGATCTCGGTGAAGTCGGTAGTTTCAGGATGAAGCCGCCGTCAGGTTCCAAAGAACTCCTGCGCCTCGTGTCTGCGACTCACGTGGCACGTGCTGGCCACATGAGTCTGCGCCGCACAAGGCGCATCGCTCTTCGAACTACGTTCCGAAGAACTCGCGCACCTTGTCCATCCACGACTTCGCACGCGGGTTGTTGCGCCCTTCCTGCTCGGAGCTGATCGATTCCAGTTCTTCGAGCAATTCCCGCTGGCGCGCCGAAAGATTGACGGGCGTTTCCACCACGACGTGGCACATGAGATCACCGAACTGGGCGGAACGCACACCCTTGATGCCCTTGCCACGCAGGCGAAAGATCTTGCCGGTCTGAGTTTCCGGCGGGATCTTGATCTTGGCCGAACCGTCGAGGGTGGGAATCTCGATATCGCCCCCGAGGGCAGCCGTCGTGATGCTGATCGGCATCTCGCAATGCAGATCGTTTTGGTCGCGCGTGAAGACGGCGTGCTGCTTGAGATGGATCACGACATACAGGTCGCCGGCCGGACCGCCGTTCTGTCCCGCTTCGCCTTCGCCGGAGAGGCGAATGCGATCACCTTCGTCGACGCCGGCCGGAATCTTCACCGACAGGGTCTTGTGCTTCTTGACTCGTCCGGCACCGTGGCACGTACCGCAGGGTGTGGGCACGATCTTGCCGCTGCCGTGACACTTGGGGCACGTTTGCTGGATCGAGAAGAAGCCCTGCTGCATGCGGACCTGGCCGTGTCCGCCGCAGGTGGGACAACTGATCGGCTGCGTTCCAGGCTTGGCGCCGGTGCCATGGCACGTCTCGCACTCTTCCAATGCCGGAACCCGGATCTTCGTTTCGGTGCCGCGCGCAGCCTCTTCGAGAGAGACCTCGAGGTTGTAGCGCAGGTCCGCGCCGCGGTAGACGTTGGAGCGACCGCGCCCGCCGCCGCCGAAGATGTCGCCGAAGATGTCGCCGAAGGCATCGGTGAAGTTGCTGAAGCCTGCCCCTGCGCCCGCCGCCGCGCTCGGATCCACCCCCGCGTGACCGTACTGATCGTAGGCCGCCCGCTTGTTGGCGTCGCTCAGGATCTCGTAAGCCTCTTTGGCTTCCTTGAACGACTCTTCGGCCTTGGGATTGTCCGGGTTGCGGTCGGGATGGAACTTCATCGCGAGCCGTCGGTACGACTTCTTGATTTCGTCGTCGGAGCAGTCTCGGTTGAGGCCGAGTACTTCGTAGTAGTCGCGTTTGGGCATTTGGCTTAGGGAAGGGGGAAAAGGGAGGGGGGAAAAGTGGTCACCGCTTACTCTTCAGAGATTTAACCAATGCGGCAAGCAAGTGCGACACTTTGTTCACCGATCCGCTGATTTCGGATGCGTCGGCAAGATATCCCAAACGACGAGCAATCTCCACGTGAGTATCGAGTTCGGAAAGTGACGCATCGGCCATGTTGAGGTATCGCAATAGTTCGCGAGTCCCGGAACGCGCAAATCCCTCTGCGATATTCGACGGAACGGAAGTCGCGGCCCGCCTCATCTGCGAGGTGAGATTGTAGATTTCTTCGCGAGGAAAGGATTGCGTCAGCCGATGAACCAGCACGACGAGTTCGATCGCTTCCTGCCAAACGATGAGGGTGCGATGGTTTCGTTTCATCGCACCCTGCCTTTCCCGTTTCCCTTTTCTCCCTTCCCGCCCTTACTTCTTGTCCTTCACTTCCTCGAACTCCGCATCGACGACGTTGCCGTCATCCTGCTTCGCACCACCCGCAGCGCCGCCTTGCGGGCCCGTGCCGTCACCGGCGCCACCGCCGGCCTGGCCCTGCGCCTGCTGATCCTTGTACATCTGCTCGGCCAGCTTGTGGGACGCCTGGGCAAGCGCCTGGGTCTTGGCTTCGATCGCGGCCTTGTCGTCGGATTTCAACGCCTCTTCGGCTTCCTTGATCGCGGCTTCGATCGCGGACTTCTCGTCGGCGCTGACCTTGTCGCCATACTCCGCGAGCGACTTCTTCACCGAGTGAATCATGCTGTCGCACTGGTTGCGGGTGTCGATCAGTTCGCGCGCCTTCTTGTCTTCCTCGGCATGCGCCTCGGCGTCCTGCACCATGCGCTTGATCTCGTCCTCGGTCAGGCCGGAACTCGCCTGGATCTTGATCTTGTTTTCCTTGCCTGTCGCCTTGTCCCTCGCGGAGACGTGCAGAATCCCGTTGGCGTCGATGTCGAACGTCACTTCGATCTGCGGCATGCCGCGCGGGGAGGGCGGGATGTCCGTCAGGTTGAACTGGCCCAGGCTCTTGTTGTGAGCCGACATCTCGCGCTCGCCCTGCAGCACGTGGATCGTGACGGCCGTTTGATTGTCGTCCGCGGTCGAGAACACCTGATTGGCCTTCGTGGGAATCGTCGTGTTCTTCTGGATGAGCTTCGTCATCACGCCGCCGAGCGTCTCGATACCGAGCGACAAGGGGGTGACGTCGAGCAGCAGGACGTCCTTCACGTCGCCCTGGAGCACGCCGGCCTGGATCGAGGCGCCGACCGCGACGGCTTCATCCGGGTTCACGTCCTTGCGCGGCTCGCGACCGAAGAACTCCTTCACCTTGTCCTGCACCTTCGGCATGCGCGTCTGGCCGCCGACGAGAATCACGTCCTCGATGTCGGTGAGCTTGATGCCGGCATCCTTGATTGCGACCCGGCAGGGTTCGATCGTGCGCTCGATGAGATCCTCGACGAGGCTCTCGAACTTGGCGCGCGTGATCTTGACTGCAAGGTGCTTCGGGCCGCTCGCATCCGCCGTGACGTAGGGCAGATT
>JBIKKL010000487.1:0-4126 GCA_044360365.1 Burkholderiales bacterium
TCAGCGCGGGCGCGATGGCCATGCCGTGACAGCGCCCGCTCGCATCCGTGCACAGACGCGTCAGATCGTCGCGCGTGGTCGGGTGGTACCACACGAAGTTGTATGCGCGATGACCCGGACGCACGTCGTTGTCGGGGCCGGGTACGGCATAGGCGGTCATGGCCTCGCCGTCAGGGTAGCAGACCATGTTGTGATCGAAGATCTCGCGGTGGAGATCCGCCGGAATGTCCGCTTCGGGAATCAAGCCGCGCCAGGCGATGTAGCCGGCGTACTCCGGTTCGGCCTGGGGGATCAGTTGGCCACGCACCGTCGAGCGTATCCCGTCGGCGCCGATCAGCAGATCCCCTTCGGCGATGCTGCCGTCGGTGAATCGTGCGACGACGCGCTGGCCGTCATCCACGAACGATGCGAGCGACTTGTCGAAGTGATACGAGGATTCCGGAAAGGCATCCTTGAGCGAGCGGTACAGGCGTCCCCATGAACTCAGGATGCGCGGACGCGGCGCGCGATGTTGCACCCGGCCGTCTAGCCCGTAGCAAGTGCGCGACTCCGGATGAATGCCGATCGATGCATCGACCTCGACGCCGATGCGCCGCATGACTTCGAGCAGTTCTTCGTGCGTGCCGATGCCGGCCCCGCGCACGGCGAGATCGTCGCCGACTCGCTCGTAGACTTCGGCCTCCCAGCCGATCGAGCGCAGCAGGTTGCCCGCGAGCAGGCCGCCCAGCGAACCGCCGATGATGATTGCCTTGGGCATGGTGCGTACTTCCCCGCGCTTCAGGGGATCCGTTATTGTGGTTGGATGCCCGCCTGCTTCACGACCCTGGCCCAACGAGCGGTCTCGGTCAGAGCGAACTCGCGAAACTGCGGTGCTGTCAGGGCTGCCGGTTCTGATCCCGCGGCCAGCAGTCGATCGCGGGCCGCGGGATCCGACAGGGCGGTATTGATGTCCGCATTGATCCTGCGGACGAGGTCCGTCGGCGTGCGGGCCGGTGCGAACACGCCTGCCCAGCCGACGACGACGTAGTCGTGCAGCCCGGATTCGGCCACGGTCGGCAAATCGGGCAGTGCAGCGGAACGCTTGGCACTGGTGACCGCCAGAGGACGCAGGCGGCCCGACTTGATGTGCGGCATGCTGGTGAGCGTGCTGCTGATCAGGAAGTGCGTCTGCCCTGCGATGGTGTCGTTCAGGGCCGGGCCGGTGCCCTTGTACGGAACGTGCGTTACATCGATGCCTGCCTGCATGTTGAGCATCACGATGGACAGGTGTCCGATGGTGCCGATGCCCGCGCTTGCATAAGTCAGCCCCTTGCCTTTTGCTTTCGCGATTGCCATCAGATCGGAGAATCGCCGCGCGGGGATCGATGGATGCACGAGCACGGCGCTGGGCGTCTGCGCAGCCAGCGCTACGGCGACGAAATCGCGATGCGGATTGAAGGCGAGCTTCGCATACAGGCTCTCGTTGATGGCATGCGTCGCGACCGTGCCCATGAGCAGCGTGTAGCCGTCGCCTGCGGCGCGAGAAGCCATCTCGGCACCGATGTTGCCAGCGGCGCCAGGGCGGTTGTCGACGACGATCTGTTGCCCCCATGCCTGTGTCAGACCGGCGGCGATGGTGCGCGCGAGTACATCGGTTGGCCCACCGGGCGGGAAGGGCGCGATCATGCGCACGGGGCGGGTGGGATAGGATTCTGCAGCGAGTACGTTGCCAGAGGCAGCGGCGAGCGCCAGCAAGAGCAGCAGCGAGAATTTCATGATGCATCCATCATCGGAGTGTCGACTTTTCGCAATTCGCCTACTCGAGCCGGATGCCCGCCGTTGCGATCACTTTGCGCCACCGTTCCGTCTCTGCCTTCACGTAGTTCTCCAGTTCGATAGGCGTGCTGGGCGCCGGTTCGATGCCGAGCGTATCGAACGCACGCGCGATTTCAGGCAGCGCAAGCACTTTCGCGAGTTCGGCATGCATGCGCGTCACGATGCTGGACGGCGTGCGCTTCGGGTACCACATCCCGTACCAGGTCAGCAGATCGTAGCCTGGCACCGTTTCACTGACGGTCGGCACGTCGGGGATTGCCGCGGTCCGTTTGCGGGCGCCGGTAGCGAGGATCTTCACCCGACCGGCCTTAACGTGCGGCTGGACGCTGGGCAGGCTCACGAAAAGCAACTGCACCTGCCCGGAAATGAGATCCACGAGCGCAGGCGCGCCGCCCTTGTAGGGGACGTGCACCATTTTTGTACCGGTGCGCTGGGCCAGCAACTCCATGCCGAGGTGTCCGGTGCCGCCCGTGGCGACCGAGGCGTAGTTGATCGCGCCCGGACGCTGCTTCGCATAGGCGATCAGTTCCGCCACGTTGTTCGCGGGCAACTTTGGGTTCGCGAAGAGCACCTGGGGCGATTCGATCAAGCGCGAGATCGGCGCGAAGTCGGCGACCGGATCATAGGGTACCCGCTTCGAAAGCAAGGGCAGCGTGACGAGTTGCCCGGGCGTGCCGAGCAGCATGGTGTAGCCGTCCGGATTGGCGCGTGCCACGATCTCGGTGGCGATGGCGCCGCTGCCGCCGGCGCGATTGTCGATCACGAACTGCTGACCGAGCGGATCCTGCAGGCGCTGCGCGAGCAGTCGCCCGACGACATCCGTGGGGCCGCCCGGCGGATAAGGGATCAGCATGCGGATCGGTCGATTGGGGAAGCTCTCGGAGGTCGCGCGCTGGGCGTACGCGAAGGGTGCCGCAAGGGTCGGAAGCACTATCGCAAGTGCGAGCGCGATCCCGGGGATTCGGGTCGACATGGGACTCCTCCTCGTTCGAGTAACCGACAAGCGGACACCTCGATAATACGCAGGACGCGCGGCGTGATCCAATACCTGTGACCCTGGGTCGAGTCAGGGTCGGATCGGCCCGCTGACACGGCGCGATCGACATGCATCGGGGTGGGACCGACCAACGAAGTCAGGAAAGGAGTTTCCCGTGCCCCGTGCAGCCTATGCATTCGCCCTGTTGGCCTCTTTGCTGTATTGAAGGGGGGCGCATGCCCAGACGCAGTCGTGCCTCAGCCCCACGTTCGTGCCGTGCAACAACGTGGTCGTGAACTCCCTGGTACAAGTCGACCATTCCGGTTCTCGTACCGGCTACACAACGGAAAACTTCATCGTCGGCGGCGAAGACGGCACGGGAACGACCGATCTCTTCGACAACGGAAATCGATTCCACCGCAGCAATCTCGCCCGCTCCAGCGAGTACGTCGAATCTACTGGCGAAGCGGGTACGAACAATTTCAGCGTGTTGGCTCGGGCCGAGGGTGGAGCGGATCTCGCGCGAGCCACGCTGCGGGCAAGGATCGAAGGCTACGATGCGACCCAATTTCCCGCATCGGTGATGGAGAGCATTCAGTCGCGCATCGATCTCTGGCTGCGGGATGCGATGACCTTTCGCCTTCCTGCCCACTCTGCGGGCGGCACGGTACAGGTGTTCATTTTCGTGGAAGGCGCGATCGATACCGGACGTCCACGTGGCGTGTTCGGCAACACCGAGGTCGTGGCACAGATGAGTCTGGAGGGGCGACGGGCAACAATGAGACCAAGCGCTGTTTCGACGCCGGTACGATCTCGAATGTCATCGCGCTGGAGTACGAACTGATCGCTACTGCGTCCGGACCACTCGACCAGCGGATGGCCTTGAAATGCTTTCTGCGTCTGTCGTCGGGAGACCGCCACGTTGCCTAAGCGATCGACTTCTACAACACGGCACGGGTCGGCATGATCGTGCCTGCGGGCGTCAGCTGGAGCAGCGACAGTGGTGTGTTCCTCAGCGCCGTTCCGGAGGGGAAGGTCGCGTCGTACCTGCTGGTCGGGCTGGGTCTGCTCGTTTTCGTCCATCGACGCGGATCGAGGGATGCGGTGGGCGTGTCGATGCCCGGTCAGGCCCTTCAGAATTCGACGTGCACCGACGGCGCGCTGCGCTGAGCCTCGCCGTGGTAGACGGCCGCGATGTTGTTGCCGTTCTTCAAGACGCCCCGCAATAGACGCGCCCCTCTCGGTCGTCGTTTGCATGCGCGCATGATCCTTCGCCGAGCGATCGGCTTCCTCGGCGATACAATAACGAATCGACACGGAGGAGAACCTACATGA
>JBIKKL010000489.1:0-4108 GCA_044360365.1 Burkholderiales bacterium
ACTTCCTGCGCGAGCTGACGCAGATCGCCCTGGTATCCTGCCAGCGCTTCGGCACGCTCGCACAGCTGCGTGCGGGCGGTGCGCTGACCGAACGTCTCCCAACGCTCCATTTCGACGAGTTGCTGCTGCAGGCGGCTGATGCGCTGCACGGTCGGCTTGGGCAGATTGCCTGCGCCACCGCGAAGTTTCTTGAGGTCGTCTGCCCCGGTACGCGCTTCCTTCAGTTGCCCCGCCGCCAGCGCCTGTTCGGCCGCATGCAGCAGCCCATGCAGATGCTGACGCAACGCACTCGCTTCCTGCTGGGCGATCTGCACGTGCGCTGCGCGGCGCTGTTCCACCGTGGCCAGGGCCGCCTCGAAACGCCGCAGGAGAGCGGGCGTGCGTATGGCGCGATCGAGCGCCTCCCAACGCGAAGGCAAATCTCCGTGGTCGATGTACGTCCCGAGGGCCAACCGCTCGGCTTCCAGCACGAGCGTCTCGGCCGCCGCAACGGCTTCGGCATCGCGTTCCCACTGAGCCATCCGCTGCACGGCTTCTTCCAACCGCTCGACGCCGCGCGCATCCGCGCGTTCATCCGCTTCGCGACGCAGTTCATCCAGTTCGCCACGCAACCGTTCCAGCGTGACCGCGTCAGGGAGTTCCTCGAATGACTGCAGGGCATCGCACCACTCGCGAAGTCTGGCTTCGTCCCGCGATCGAGCGCGCTGCTCTTCCTGCTCGCGCTCCAGGCGCTCCTGGACGACTCGACGCGCCGATTCGCATCGAGCGATGCGTACGGAATCGGCGCTCATGTCGAGCACCTGCCAGCGTCGATTCAGTTCGATCACGTCGGTGAGGATGGGGCCAGGCCGCGTCGCCAATGCTTCGAGATGATCGAGTACGCGGTCGGCCTCGATGTCCTGCTCCGTGCGGCTTCGCATCGCATCGAGTCGCTGTCTCACGCTCCGATACACGCCGTGGTCCTTGCTGCGCGCCGCTTCCGCCAACTGTTCCAGCAACGTCGCGGAGGTGATCCGCTCGGCCGCCAATGCGCGCGTCTCCGCCTGTCCCGCATGCAGGGCAATATCGAGGAGGCTCGATTCGTCGCGGATCGCTGCGACGGCCAAACGGCGGCGCGCGGGGTCGTCGGCGCGTTTGGCTACTTCACCACGCACGACGTCGTCCGCGGCATCGCCTTCGAGCACGGACTGCGCTTGCGCGTCGTCGATGCTCCCTCCGAGTACCGTACCGAGCGAAACAGCAATGGCGCGCTTCACTTCGCCGTCGGCCTCGGAAACATACGCGCGAAGCAGGCTTTGCGGATCGACATAGCGCTCCGCTGCGGCCCGGCGCACTGCAACCGACGGGTCCTCGCGCAACAGGACGTCGAGTTCCGCGGCGGCGGGATCGAGTTGGGCAATGCCGAGGATGCGCTGCTCGGGATCGGCATGCTCGTGTAGAGCCGAACGATTGAAAAACCGTGTGATCATGATCGGATGCTGTGTGAGCGCCTCGACGGACGCGGCTTTGCGTTTGCCGCATCGGCTCGGTTTACCCGAGCACTATCGTCGAAACCTGCCAGTGGTTGGAGGGACATTCCGTGCAAGATACCCGATTCTACGATGCGGTTCGCCCCGCCTCTACTGCGATGTTCCTCGGGCAGGCGATGCGCCCGGTAGAATGCGACCGCATGAGGACTGGCATTCACATACGCGCGCCGACGCGAATCTCGCCTTGAGCACGACCAGTGCCCGGGCTGGGATTCTCGCCCCATTTCGCGTTCGCCGCTACCGTTCGCAGTGGCTCTCGGACCTCGCAACCTCCTGGGCGTTCGAGATGGAGACCCTCATCCTCGGCTGGTACGTGCTCAGCGAGACGGGCTCGGTACTGCTGCTGACACTGTTCGCGTCCCTCCAGTATCTGGGCACGTTGATCTCGCCGATGTTCGGCGTCGCCGGGGATCGCATCGGCCACCGCAAGCTGCTTTGCGCGATGCGTTCCTTCTACGCGGTGCTCGCCGCGATCGTCATGGCGCTCGCACTCCTTGAAGTACTTTCCCCGTACTTCGTGCTCGTGACAGCGGCACTGATGGGATTGGTCCGACCGTCGGATATCGGGATGCGTTCCGCCCTGGTCGGCGAAACGATGCCCAAAGTGCTGCTCCTCAGCGCGATGAGCATACAGCGCACCACGCAGGACTCGGCGCGCATCGTCGGCGCCCTGAGCGGCGCCGGCCTCGTCGCCGCCCTCGGCATCGGTCCGGCGTATGGCGTCGTCACCGGGTTCTACGTCGTCGCCGTGATCCTTGGCCTGAGCGCCGGCCCATCGACCCCGCGCAAAACCGAGCAGATTGCCGCAGTGCCCGTCTCGCCGTGGAACGATCTCAAGTCGGGGCTGCGCTATGTTCGCGATACCCCGCATTTGCTGGGCATGATGTGCCTTGCGCTCATGCTGAACCTCACGGCATTCCCGCTCATGACCGGATTGCTGCCCTACGTTGCGCGGGAGGTCTACCAGGGAGACCGCATTCTGCTTGGTTATATGGTGGCCAGCGCAGCCGGCGGGGCCCTGGTCGGCTCGGTCCTCATCAACCGGTTCGGCATCCGGATGCAGCAGGGCCGCATGTCGATCGTCTTTTCGATCGGCTGGTACGTGATGTTGCTTGTGTTCTCCCAGTCGACGACACCGGCGGCCGGCCTCTGCGCGCTGGCGCTCGCGGGCTGCATGCAATGCCTTGCACTCGTGCCGATGACCACCGCGCTCCTGCGCGCCGCCGACGAGCGCTATCGCGGCCGCATCATGGGCATCCGCATGCTCGCGATCTACGGCAACATCCCGGGACTGCTGGCATCGGGACCGATGATCGCGCACCTGGGGTACGCGACGACTGCGGCGATGTTCTGCCTGTTCGGCATCGCGACGACGCTTGTCGTCGTACTTCGATGGCGACGCGCACTCTGGCTGGCCGAATCAGTCGTGAATCGATCGGGTTGACGAACCCCCCTATGACGCTGGCACGCTACGTCCGCCCAACCTGTCGTTGCCGCAGCAAGTCGTTTATATTCCGAGCTTGGATATCGCCCTGAAATGACGCATGGCGCCATGGGCAGAATCTCCCCCAACAAGGAATGTCATCGATGGCTGGCGCCAATCTGCTCGCGCTGATCGACGACATCGCCAGCGTACTGGACGATGTCGCCCTGCTGACGAAGGTCGCAGGCAAAAAGACCGCCGGCGTCCTCGGGGACGATCTGGCGCTCAACGCACAGCAGGTCGCCGGAGTTCGGGCCGATCGTGAACTGCCGGTCGTATGGGCCGTTGCCAAGGGCTCACTGCTCAACAAGGCGATCCTCGTGCCGCTCGCCCTGGCCATCAGCGTCTACCTGCCGTGGGCCGTGACGCCGCTGCTCATGATCGGCGGTGCCTTTCTCTGCTACGAAGGTTGCGAAAAGCTCGCTCACAAGCTGCTCCATGGCAGGGAAGAAGACGCGCGCTCGCACGCGAATCACCTGCAGGCGGTCGCCGACGAGTCCGTCGATCTCGTTGCGATGGAAAAGGAAAAGATCAAAGGCGCCGTACGAACCGATTTCATCCTCTCGGCGGAGATCATCGCGATCACGCTCGGCACCATCGCACAAGCGCCTTTCGGTACCCAGGTGCTGGTCCTGTGCGGCATGGCGCTGATCATGACTGTCGGGGTGTACGGCCTCGTCGCCGGCATCGTGAAGCTCGACGACGGCGGGCTCTATTTGAGTCGAGCTCGCGGCGATGGCCTCGTTTCACGCGCGCAACGCGCTCTAGGTTCCGGAATTCTTTCGTCGGCGCCATGGCTGATGAAGGGCTTGTCGATTGCGGGAACCGCCGCCATGTTTCTGGTAGGCGGCGGCATATTGGTTCACGGCGTACCCGCCCTGCACCACGGGATCGAGGGCCTCGCACACGCGCTGGTCGTCGTTCCCGTCGTCGGAACGCTGGCCGAAGGCATCGCATCGGCACTTTTGAACGGGCTTGCGGGCATCGTCGCCGGCGGCATCGTGCTTGCCGTGGTCCTTGGCATCAAGCGCCTGCGGAGCTGAAACCGCCCCCCCCGACGCGCACGACGAGAATCGATATGAGCGACATGCGCGCG
>JBIKKL010000490.1:0-4101 GCA_044360365.1 Burkholderiales bacterium
GCGATGGGCAAGCCATGCCAGATTGTTCAGCGCATCGACGTCGCTCGGAAAGTCGTTGACCAGCTTCCTGTATAGACGAGTGGCCTCGGCGTGGTCCTGCCTGGCCAGAGCGGCATGCGCGAGATAGGCTTGCATCGTCGGGTCGCGTGGATGGCTAGCCGACCATTCGGCGAGGAAGCGCTCTGCTTGGTGCTTGCGGCTCGCTTGTTCGAGCAGCCGGTGTATGGCAACCGCGAAGCGGGGTGAATCGGATTCCTTCATGGCTGCTCGGCACACGCGGATGGCCGCGTCCCAGTTGCCGCCGCGCGCGAACACTTCCGCCTCCAGCAGGTAGCCTGCGGGTTCGCGCGGGACGGCTTGCTGAAGTTCCCGGGCAGCGGCGATTGCCTCGGTCGGGCGCTTGGCACGCAACTCCAGCTCGACGAGCCGTTCTACGGCAGGAACATGGCCTGCGCGATTCGCCAAGACTTTGCGCAGCGTGGCACGAGCAGCGTCGACCGCTTCCTGCCGAAGTTGCACCTCGGCCAGTGCCAGCAGAAGATTCGGGTCATCGCCGCTTGCCTCAACAGCCTGCGAGAGCGTGCCGGCAGCCGCCTTGAGGTCACCGGCACGCGCCTGAACCTCACCGAGTTGAGCCAACAGCACTACATTGCCCGGCAACGCTGCAATCGCGTCCTGCATGACAACCGCTGCCTGGGCATTGTCGCCCGCGCGCGAATGAAACTTCGCGAGCGCGACACGGGCGGCGGGATCATTCGAAGCGGCAGCCACGGCGCGCTCGAATTGCTGGCGCACGCGGTCAGCCGGTGCACCGCTGATCTGCAACCATTGGGCGTAAGCGATCAGCAGATCGGGATTTGTCGGCTCATGGGTCAGCGCCTGTTCGATGCGCGAGCGCGCTGCATCCGGCTTCCCATCGGCAACGTCGAGCTGCACGAGTTCGACGAGCGCGGCCACCGCGCCCGGTCGCGCGATAAGCGCCTGCGCCAGCACCTGCCGGGCTTGTGACGACTGCCCGGTCGCGGCCAGCAGGCGTCCTTTCATCGCGAGCACGGACGCCTTCTGATCCGGGTAGAGGCGCTCGATCAGATCGGTCACGGCAAGTGCGCGGTCGAATCGACCGCGGTCGATGTAGTGTTGAAGAATGCGCAGGAGATGCACGCGAATCTCGCCCGGCTCGGTGACCAGCGCTGAGCCGTCCGCCATGGGGTCAACGAGTGCGATGGATAGATTTTGCGCACGCGGCTTCTCGTCGGCACCGGCCTTCATGACTTCCAATGCGTGCGCGACCGATGACTCGGCCGCCTCGGGCGCGCCGAGTTCGAGCTGCGCGTCGGCTGCCGCGAGCATGACGCGAGGATCGTTCGGCGTGGAACGAAGCATGCCGCGGATGCGCTCTACGGCCTGCTCGCGTAACCCGGTGCGTATCAGCACCGTGATGCGTGCGCGCTCGGCCTCGAGATTCCGCGGGTTCAGTTCAAGCACTCTCGCAAGATGCTGATCCGCGATGGGAACCGAGCCATGTTGTGCGTTCAGAATCCCAGACAACAGAAGGCTGGGCCCGAAATCCGGCGCGAGTTCAATCGCCCTTGCGATATTGGACAGCGCAGCGCCGATGTTGCGTTCATTGAGCGCGAGCAGCGCCCCGGTGTGATACGTAACCGGATGATTGCCCATTTGCTTGCGCATGCCTTGGTACTGCTGCTGCGCCTCCGCGACCTTGCCCGACTTGAGCAGAAGATTCGTCGCCCAGTAGTGGGCCATGACGTCCCACGCGCGCATTTCGATCAGTTGTCGATAACCTGCGATGGCAGCGTCGCTGTGGCCTCGCATTCGAGCAAGATGGGCCTTCACACGAATGGCCTGGTCCGAATCGGGCTCGGCGGCCAGGGCGACCTCCAGTTCGGCAGCCGCCTCGTCGAACTCTCCGGCATACGCACGTACCAGCGCCAAGGCGACCAGGGCACGGGGATAGCCGGGCTGAGCGTCGAGGGCCTGGCGCAATGCCGCGCGAGCAACCGAGGTCTCCCCCAAAGCGAGATGCGCATAGGCGCGACTGACGAGTATATCGGCTTGCGCCTTGGGATCGGACATCTCGGGCCACGGAAACTGCTCGAGCACGAGACGCGTGTCACCGTGCTCGATCATCGATCGCGCGATGAGGGGTTTGACCCGTTGCGCGTCGAGCCCAAGATCAGCTGCGCGCCGGAATTCCTTTTCGGCATTGATCGGATCACCCACATCCAGCAAGACGCGACCGAGCAAGAACCGGATCTGAGCGGAATCGTCGCGGTTCTGCAGCGCAGATTTCAGGCGCAACACTGCGCTTTCATAGCGACTGGCAGCAAGATCGGCTTCCGCGAGTGACAGCAGGTCCGACAAATACTCGTCGCCGCTACATGTCCAAGGTACGTGCGCGCAGACGAGTGCTATGCCGACATCAGGCCTTTTTTCGTCCGAGCAGGCGGCGAGCGCCAGGCCAAGCGCGATGGCAAGGCCCAGACGCCCGATTCGGATCGACTTTAGACTGTGGCAAACGCTGCGCCTCGCAATGATCATGAGAGCTCACAAATCGGATTTCGGTGACCTGAAAGACGCCATCCGGACAACTCGGCTGCGCGGTCGGCATCGATCGGGCACCAAGGATCATAACGGAGCGCCGAGTACCGGCCAACGCGGACGCCGAGCCGGGCAATGTGGTTCTACGAGATGGGCAAGCCGAACTTACGCTTCTTGTGGCGGCCGTCGGTGCGACCGCGAGCATGGCACATCGACGCGTGTGGCGTATGATCCCGATTAACCAGACAAATCGGATCCCACCTCGCGAAAACCAGCCGCTTGCTAAGCTGCGGGCTTTCGACAACTGGGCTAGAGAGTTGTGTTGAAGATTCCTGGAATCGGAATGAGCGGAATACCAATCGCGTCGTTGGATCTGGCGGCGCAGTCGCGCGAGCGCAAAGTCGGGCTGTGCTATGCCGGACTCGCGCTCTATTACTCGGCAGCGGCTCCGTTCGCATTTCGCGCAGTCGAATGGGGGGGCTGGGATCAGATCGTGGCTGGTCTCTCCACGCGTAGCGATGTGCTCTTTACCAGCGGCGCGTACATCCTGGTCAATGTGCTTCTCGCCGTCTTCTCGTGGCGTGCAACGCAGCTGCGGAAAGGCGCCAGCCGAGCCCTAATCGTACTCTCCGGAGTGGTCACCCTTTGGATGGCAGGAACGATCGGCGTTGCCATCCTGCACGCGCTCGTGAACTTCTCCGCGCCGACCGGATTCTTTACCATCGGGCTCGGCGGTCTCCTGCTGGTCGGCTACATCGCGTGCTGGATAGGGCTTTGGACCACAGTCCAGTCTGTTGCACGCGTGCGTGGCAAGGCGACTGAGAACGCTCCGGAAAGCCGAGGATAATTCAGGGGGTTGCCCCTAGTTCCGGTGCGCAAATTTGCGCCTGTGCTGCCGTACACTCGTTCACGAATTCCTAACGATTGTCGCGGGCAATTCGCCTAGGTCACGCCCCCCCCACCACAGGGTGCGGGCTGCGTTGCGAAGAACCACCGATCATAAGCTAGGAGGCGTGGTTGGCCTCACCGCCCGCGAGCATCAGTACATAGCTCCCCGCAAGAAGTTTGGCCTCGATCACCGGCCAGTAGCGCTTCAGGTGATCCTTGAACTCGGCCACCGTGATGCCATCGACAGCCGCAGCACCTTTGTTCTCGACCACCCGCTGACAGTTGCCGCGTTCGCACACCGCTTCCATCAGTCCGTCCCACCCCGCGTTCGTCCGCTCGCGCGTCCTCGTCAAAGCCTCGGCACCGTGCGCTACCCCCTCAACGTTCCGCGCCGAGGCTGCCTCGCTGGCATCCACTTGCCGTGAATCTTCTGCCTTCATCCATCCGACTTCCCGCCACCTACTTGCGGTTTCCCACGTTCGGCACTTCGGCCTCAACAAGCACCTACTATGGCCTCTGCTGACTTCTGGCGACCCATCCCGACACCTCTTGATGTCGGTAGCACCAAGGCCGGCCGTCAGATCTCCCCAGGTATTGCGCACCCACCTTCCCGCTTATGCCTGTCGGATTTCCGCGGCGCCGTTCCGTGCAAGT
>JBIKKL010000492.1:0-4093 GCA_044360365.1 Burkholderiales bacterium
GACCTGCATCGCCTTGGTTTTCTTCGCGACCAGGCACTGCGTCGCCATGACGTGCTCGACTTCGGATGTGCCGATGCCGAACGCGAGACAGCCGAGCGCCCCGTGCGTGCTCGTGTGCGAATCGCCGCAGACGATGGTCATGCCGGGCAGTGACGCGCCGAGTTCAGGCCCGATGACGTGGACGATGCCCTGGCGCGGATCGAGGAACGGGAAGTACGCCTTCGAGCCGTGCTCCCTGATGTTCTTGTCCAGCGTGACGACCTGCAGCTTCGCGATCTGGTCGCGCATGCCGTCGAGGCCCTTGTCCCAGTCGCGCGTGGGCGTGTTGTGATCCGCGGTGGCAACGATCGAATCGATGCGCCACACCTTGCGCCCGGCAAGCTTCAATCCTTCGAAGGCTTGCGGACTCGTCACCTCGTGGACCAGATGGCGATCGATGTAGATCAGAGCCGTGCCGTCCTGATCCTGGTGGACGAGGTGGCTCTCCCAAAGCTTGTCGTAAAGGGTCTTCGCGCTCATGTGGGGACGGTGCGTCGGTGAAAGCCTGAAATTATTGCACAGATCCCCCGCGACGCAGGCCCGGCGCGTCAGGAATGACGCTGCCGCGCAAGCAGCAGCAAACCGATGGCTGCGCACGCGGCGGCAGCGAGAAACGTGCCCTGCGGCCCCCAGGGCACCCAGACGAGACCACTGCCCAACCCACCCAGCGCACCGCCCAGCCCGAAACTCAATCCGGAGTAGACCGCCTGTCCGCGAGCCTGATTCGGGCCCCGGAAAAGCTTGTGGACCGTCGCAAGCGCAGCCGAATGAAACACGCCGAACGTCGCCGCATGCAGCAACTGCGCAACGACCAGCACGGCTGGCAGATGGGCCGCCCAGGCGATCAGGCAGAACCGCAACACCGCCAACGCAAAGCTCCACATCAGCAATGCATGATGCGTGAACCGGGCGTACAGCGAGGAAAGACACGCGAAGACGACGACTTCCGCAATGACGCCGATGGCCCACAGCCAACCGATCGTGGTCTTGGAGTACCCGAGATCGACCAGATGGATCGAAAAGAAGGTGTAGTACGGGCCGTGCGCCATCGCCATGCAGAAGCAGGCACCGATCAGGGCCAGCACGTCCCGGCGTCGAATCACGCTCAGGATGGGATCGTGCCCGCTTTCGCTCCTCGTTCGTCGGCTCTCGGGAATGCGCCAGACAGCGGCGAGGATCCCGATCATCGTCGCCCCCACGATCCACAGGAGCGTATCGATCGACGTGCGGTCGAGTACCCAGCCGACGCCGATCACCATCACGATGAAGCCGATCGACCCCCAGAGCCGGATGCGGCCGTAATCGGCCCCGCGCTCGCCGAGATGATTGAGCGTGGTCGTCTCGATCAAAGGCAGGGCCGCGCTCCAGAAAAAGCTCCAGAGCGCGAGGCACAGGAAGATCCACGCGAACTCCCGCCCGAGGAAGACACCGAGGAAGCACAAGGTTCCGGCGACACCCGTCCAGCGGGCGACCAGTACGTGCGCCGAACGACGGTCGCTCAACCAGCCCCAGAGATGCGGCGCGAAGATGCGCATCGCTTGCGGCACGGTCATGATGACGCCGATCAGCGCAGCGCTGTAGCCGATGGCATCGAGATAGAGGGAGAAGTACGGTGCAAACGCACCGATGTAGCCGAAGTAGAAGAAGTAGAAACCGGCGAGTTGCCAGTACAGCGCTCGCGTCACGGCGACGCCACGTCGAGCGCGCAGGGTGCCGCCATGTCAGGCTTCGCCGTTCTCCGCAGCAGCCGCCGCGTGCAGACGAGCGATCACGTCTTGCGGGGCCTGGGCCGGAATGCGCGGCGTCTCGCAGCGGACATCGGCGTTCTGGGCACGATGACGCAGCGCGTGATCGATCAGCGTCAAGGCAAGCATGGCTTCGGCGATCGGGGTTGCCCGGATGCCCACGCAGGGATCGTGACGACCATGCGTTTCGATGGTGGCACTCGCCCCGGCCTTGTCGACCGTGCGGCGTGTGAGCCGAATGCTGGAGGTGGGCTTGATCGCGATGCTGACGACGACATTCTGCCCGGTGGAAATGCCGCCGAGCACGCCGCCGGCGTTGTTGGTCAGAAAGCCTTCGGGCGCCATTTCGTCGGAGTGCTCGGTGCCCTTCTGGGCAATGCAGGCAAATCCGGCGCCGATCTCCACACCCTTCACCGCGTTGATGCTCATCATGTTGTAGGCGATGTCGGCGTCCAGCTTGTCGTAGACCGGCTCGCCCCAACCGACCGGCACATTCTCGGCCACGACGTTCACCCGTGCCCCGCAGGAATCCCCGGACTTGCGCAGCCGATCCATGAAAGCTTCGAGTTCGGGCACGACACTTTCATCGGCGACGAAGAAAGGATTGCGATGGACGGCATCCCAGTCCTTGAACGCCACCTCGTTCGGCCCGAGTGCCGCAAGGTAGCCGCGTACGACGATCCCGTAGCGCTCGTTCAACCACTTCTTGGCAATGGCCCCGGCTGCGACGCGAACTGCGGTCTCGCGCGCCGACTGCCGGCCGCCGCCGCGGTAATCGCGGATGCCGTACTTCTGCCAATACGTGTAGTCCGCATGGCCGGGTCGAAAAAGCTCGGCAATCTTGCCGTAATCCTTGCTGCGGGCATCGACGTTACGGATCAGCAGACCGATCGGCGTCCCGGTGGTCTTGCCCTCGAACACGCCGGAGAGGATTTCGACGATGTCGTCTTCGCGCCGCTGCGTGACATGGCGGGAGGTGCCGGGCTTGCGGCGGTCGAGTTCCTTCTGGATGTCTTCCGCGCTCAGATCCATGCCGGGGGGACATCCATCGACGACGCAGCCGATGGCCGGGCCATGGCTTTCACCGAAGGACGTCACGCAAAATAGGGTGCCGAGAGTGCTGCCGGACATCGCGGGAATCCACTCGAATCATGGTGACTGGAGGGCGCCGAGTTTAACATGGCGGCTCAAGCGCCGGTCGGGCTTCGCGAGGGTCGCACCAGGACCACCGTGCCCCCGCCAAAGCAAACCGCCTTACGGACTCGGCAGGAGAAGCACAATGAAGGCGATAGTCATGACGGCGACGGGGAAGCCGGACGTCCTGCAACTGCGGGATGTCCCTGTCCCCGAACTACCCGACGAATCCCACTGCCTGATCCGGCTCGCTGCGGCCGGCGTGAACCCCATCGACTGCCGCATCCGCCGACTGCACATGTTCCACCCGAATCACTTTCCGGGGGTGCTCGGATTCGACGGTGCCGGCATCGTCGAAAAGGCGGGTAAAACGTGTACCCGCTTCAAGGCGGGTGATTCGGTTTATTTCTTCAACGGCGGATTGGGCGGCCCATCCGGCGGCACGTACGCACAATACGCCGTCGTCCACGAGGCCTACCTCGCGCGCAAGCCCGAAAACGCATCGATGCAGGAAGCCGCCGCGCTGCCGCTCGTGCTGATCACGGCGTGGGAAGCCCTCGTCTTTCGCGCGGGGATCGAAGCCGGCCAGCGCGTGCTGATCCACGGCGGGTCCGGAGGCGTCGGGCACATCGCGATTCAATTGGCTCGCCACCTGCGCGCACGAATCGCCGCCACCGTCGGCACCGAGGAGAAGGCGCGATTCGTCCGCACACTCGGCGCCGAGCTTGCGATCGACTATGCGCAACAGGACTTCGTTGCCGAAGCGAAGCAGTGGACCGACCGCGAAGGTGTCGATGTCGTGTTCGATACGGTCGGCGGAGAAACCTTCCTGCGCTCGATCGACGCAGTGCGAATCTACGGTCGACTGATCACCCTGCTCTCGACACCGATCGATCTGGCGCACGCGAACAAGGCGCGCGGCCGCAACATCCTCATCGGCTATGAAGGCATGGTGACGCCTGCAGCGACGAATCACCATCGCGCCCGACTCGCGCAGACGCGAATTCTGGAGCAGGGTGCACGTCTGGTGGAACAAGGCAAGCTCAGGGTCGTCGTCGGCGAGGTCTTGCCGCTGGAACGCGCCGCCGATGCCCATGCGCAGATCGAGACCGGGCATACGCACGGCAAGGTGGTGCTCGAGATCGCCTGACCCGAATCCTCGCCCCGACCCCGTC
>JBIKKL010000050.1:0-14250 GCA_044360365.1 Burkholderiales bacterium
GGCGGACTCTGCAGTCATCATGCTTTCCGGTGCCGCAGGACTGCTCGCGGGTGCCTTCTCCATGGCGGCGGGCGAGTATGTGTCCGTGCGCTCCCAGCGCGAGATGTACGAGTACCAGATAGGTCTGGAGCGGGAGGAACTCGACCACTACCCCGAAGCCGAGGCCGAGGAACTCGCCCTGATCTATCAGGCACGGGGCATCAACAAAGACGATGCGGTTCGAATGGCACGACAAATCATTGCAGATCCGAATCGAGCCCTCGATACGCTCGCCCGGGAAGAGTTGGGCTTGAATCCGGCCGATCTCGGCAATCCCGTCGGGGCCGCGCTTGCATCGTTTGGTTCGTTCGCCATCGGCGCTCTGGTACCGCTCGTTCCGTTCGTGTTCGCGCGCAACGGTACGGCGCTGGTGGTGTCGATCACGGCATCGGCCGTCGCACTGTTCGTGGTCGGTGCTTGCCTCAGCCTATTCACCGGACAAGGTGCGTTCAGGAGCGGCGTTCGCATGCTCGCCATTGGTGCCTGCGCCGGGATCGTCACGTTCGGTCTGGGTCGCCTGCTCGGCGTATCGCTGACATGACGATCGCAAGGCTTGCATCCGCGGTCCGGCGCTGAGCGCATGACAGACGATTGGTCCGCGTGCCATCAGAAATCGCCGGCAGACCTGTTGTCGATTAGGGTTTTCGAATCCTTCCGTTCACATATTGGAAGACATCATCCATTTAGATGATGCCGATCGACCCAACGAGCTTTTATAGTCGGTAGCATATACGGGCGTCGGCCTACGGCGACACAAGACACAGGAACTCCGTTGCGTTGCTCCGATCCAGTTCCCATTTTGGCAGGACGCCCCTCCCGCGCAACACCGGAGCCGGACTGTAACCGACTCGCTTCGCCGTCCCTTTCCCGTCGCGCCTCCCGCTGTGTTCGACCTGATCCCCTCCAGAAATCCCCGCTCGCCGCGCAAGCCTTGTTTCAGCCCTCGCAGTCCATATCGCGGACCACGCAGCTCAAAGGAAACCGAAATGCCCCCCGATGATCCCGAGGTCGTCCCCACCCCTGACGTCAGCCTCGATCCGATGTTCTCGTTTCTCGTCGCTGCACTCGATTCGATCGCAGTGGGCGTCATCGCAGTGGATCGCAACCTGCGACTGGTTCACTGCAACACGTATGCAAAGGAGATCCTCCAGCAAGGCAGTTGTCTCGGCACCGCCGGCGGCCTGATCACGTGTCCCCAGTCTGCCGACACCGCACACCTGCGCCTCGCCATCACGCAGTGCCTCGGCAGCGAAACTTCGGCACCGACCGTGTTCCGCCTCTATGATCACCGGCTCGCCGAGTTCATCGAAATCGCCATTCTGCGTTGCGGCCGCCCAACCGATACACAACAGTTCGCAGCCATCTACGTTCGCAGTCCGGACCCTCAACATGCCGTGTCCGACACGCTGCTCGCCGAGCTCTACGGTCTCACCCGTGCCGAACGCCAGATCGCCTCGCTGCTGACCCAGGAAGGAAGCGTAACGCTCGCAGCCAAGGTGCGGGGCGTGAGTGCATCCACGGCGCGCACCCACCTGCGCTCCCTGTTGCGCAAGACCGGCGCACGGCGTCAGGTCGATCTCGTGCAGCGCCTGTCGACAGGCCTGGGCGGCATGATGCGCTTCGGTCCTGCACCATCGCTGCCGCTGACGCCGCCCGGAGTGTCGCCGGAGAAGGCCTCGTCGCTCAAACGGGGCAAACCCTGAGCGAGGAAATCGCCGTACCTCACTCCGATGCCGCCGATGGACGTGACGGCGCCCGCCGCTCGCGCAGCGCGAGGTAGCAGCCACACGCAAAAATCGCGGTGCCGCCGATCCACGTCCAGAGCGTCGGCACTTCCCCGAACACCACGTAGCCGAGCACCGCTGCCCAGATCAGCTTGGCGAAGTCGAAGGGCAGCACGACCGTCGTATCCGCCACCCGAAAAGCCTGCGTGACGGCCAGTTGCCCCAACGTGCCGGCCAAGCCCGCCACGATGAGCAGCATCCACTCCTGCCACGTCGGCCACACCCAAACGAACAGTGCCGGCACGAGCGCAAGGGGCGACATGAGCACGATCATCCACGACGTGATCGTGATGCTCGAATCGGTCACGGTCAGACGCTTTACGACGAGGATGACCCCGGCCCACCCCAGTGCCGACAACAGGATCAGCAACGAGCCGCTCTCGACCGGCACGATGCCCGGGCGTATCACGATCATCGCTCCCACGAAACCGATGATCAGCGCGGCGACGTTGCGTCCCGCGATCCGCTCGCGCAGTACCAACACCGCGAGCAATGCCGCGAACAACGGTGTCGTGAAGGTCAGCGCCTGCACCTGCGCATACTGGATCATCGCGAGCCCGGTGAAATAGATGAGCATCTCGACCACGTGCAGGACCGCACGCCACAGATGCAAGCCGAAGCGCTGGGTATGAAACGGCTTCAGCCCGTGACTCACGAGCAGCGGCAGCAACAGCAACACGCCGACCGACAGGCGAAAGAACACGACCTCGAAGGGATGGATGCGCTCCGAGGCTGCACGCGCGCAGATGCCCATGACGGTAAACAGCAGCGTCGCGGCAAGCATCAGGACAATCCCGCGCACGTTCGACGGACTGCTGTCGGTCAGCGCACGCACCCCCATGCGCATCCGTTCGTGAAGTCCCATCAATCGTCGCTTCCCGTAGCGGACGACGCGCTCACGGGTACGATCACGCTGCAGCGCATGCGCCCGGGGCAACGATGCAGCTTCACGCCGTTCAATCGACCGTCAGCCTGGCCTCGCGCACGACCCGCCCCCATTTCTGGTGCTCGTCACGAACGAATGCGGCGAACTCTTCGGCCTTCGTCGGCGTCGCTTCGCTGCCATCGGCGGCCAGACGGTCTCGCACCTCGTTCGATCCGAGGATCCGGACGAGATCGGTATTGAGGCGCGTCACGATATCCTTCGGCGTTCCGGCCGGGACGAACACGCCGTACCAGCTCTCGACGGCATACCCGGGGAGACCTGATTCGGCGATGGTCGGTACGTCGGGGAGGCTTGAGGCCCGCTTGGTACCCGTGACGCCCAACGCCTTCAAACGGCCCGACTTCACCATCGGAACCGCGGGCGGCAACGAGCTGAGATACAGCGCAATCTGACCGCCGAGAAGATCGGTGAGCGCGGGCGATGCGCCCTTGTACGGCACGTGCACCATGTCGACCTTGGCCATCAGCTTGATCATCTCGGAGCCGAGGTGCCCGCCCGTCCCGTTGCCGGGTGATCCGTAGGTGATTTCGCCCGGCTTGGCGCGCGCGATCTTGATCAGGTCCGCCACGTTGCGAGCGGGAAACGAGGGGTGCGATACCAGAATCAGCGGTGCCGACACGGCACGGGTGATCGGCGTGAAATCCTTCAGCGCGTCGTATCCGAGCTTGCGATAAAGCGCCGGCGCGATGGCGATGTTGGCTGTCTGGGCCGTGACGACGTGATAGCCGTCGGCCGGCGCTTTCGCCGCGATGGCAAGACCGATGGTCCCGCCCGAGCCAGGTCGGTTGTCGATCACGACCTGCTGCCCGAGCGCCTCGGCGAGTTTGGGCGCGAGCGTGCGCGAAACGAAGTCCGTACCGCCGCCCGGCGGAAAAGGCACGATCCAGCGGATCGGTTTTGCCGGATAGCCCTGAGCCTGCGCATGCACCTGTGTCGCCGCGGCACCGACAATCACCAGGCACCCACCCCCGACGACGCACGCCGATGCGCGTGCAAGTTCCACCATCCGAAGAGCATTCTTCATGTCCGATTCCCCATTGAGTTTGATCCGTACTATTTCTGTGCGCGAGCAATCCACAAGCCGCTTGCCACCAGGATGGCCGAGCCTACCCACACCCAGGCGTCGGGCGCATCGCCCCAGATGACATAGCCGAGCACCGCGGACCAGATCAGCGACGTGTACTTGAAGGGCGCAACCACGGCAGCCCGCGAAAATCGGTACGACTCGATGATAAGCAGATGCGCGCAGAAATTGACCAGCCCCGCCAGCACGAAGAGCCCCCATGCGGCGAGGCTCACGTGCGTCCAGCCCGAGAACGCCGTCGGCAGCATGGCGAGCGCAACGATCACGGACGACCAGAACAGGATGGCGATCGAATCATCGGTACGTGCGAGGATGCGGGCCAGGATGTCGCGCATGGAGCTGGCGAAGGCCGCCGCCACGGGAATCAGCAGGGCCCACGTGAAGTCCGTGCTGCCGGGGCGGATGATGAAAAGCATGCCCGTAAACCCCAGGATCGTCGCGATCCATACGACAGGAGCGACTCGCTCTCCGAGCAGCGGCGCCGACATGAGCGCGATCATGATCGGCCCGGCGAAGGTAATCGCGGTCACCGTCGGCAACGGCAGCAGGCTGAGCGACCACACGATGAGGTAGCTCGAACAGACGAATGCCAGCCCGCGCAACATCTGCATGCGCACGTTGCGCATGCGCAATGCGCCGAACCCGGGACCGAGCGCAACGAACATCGCGACGAAGAGCAGGCTGGCCACCTGACGGATGCAGATGACCTGCCCGATGGGATGCGATTCGGCGAGATGTTTCGACACGGCATCGCTGAGAATCAGGAAGGCCATGCCGGCGATCATGGCAGCGATGCCCTTGAGGGCAGTTTTGTACTCCGCGGCGACGCTCATGGACGCCCCGCTCCGGCCGACTGCGACGACACCGACTTCTCCTCCAGGATCCGGTGTTCGACCGGCGAGCCGGAGTTTAATGCAGGCCGCACGAAAGCAGCGACGCGAATGTGTCGAACTCTCCATGGCGTGAAATGCCGAGCGTGCCGCCGGCAGTGGTCATGCGGCGGTCCGTGCGGTAGATTGTCGGCATCCAAGGAGGACTCACCATGCACGATCTGGTCATACGCGACGCCACCATCGTCGACGGTACAGGCGCCGAGCGCTACACGGGCGACATCGCGGCGGACAACGGCAAGCTCTCGCAGGTGGGCGGCAAGGCGGGGCCGGGCCGGCGCGAGATCAATGCGGCCGGCCGTCTCGTGACGCCCGGCTGGGTGGATGTGCACACGCACTACGACGGCCAGGCCACCTGGGATCCCGTGCTCGCACCTTCGTCGTGGCATGGGGCGACCACCGTGGTCTTCGGCAACTGCGGCGTCGGGTTCGCTCCGGTACGCCCGCAGGATCGCGACCGCGTGATCGAGCTCATGGAAGGCGTCGAGGACATTCCGGGGCCCACGCTGCGGGCGGGCTTACCCTGGAACTGGGAGACGTTCCCGGAGTACCTCGATGCCCTGGAACGGATGCCGCGAACCATCGACATCGGCGCGCAACTCGCGCATCACCCGCTGCGGGTGTACGTCATGGGCGAGCGTGCGATTCGGCACGAGCGCGCCACCGCGGACGACATCGCGAAGATGCAGGTGCTCGCCGAAGACGCATTGCGTGCCGGGGCACTCGGCATCACCACCTCGCGCACCGAATCCCACCGCACCACTCGCGGCGAGCAGGTCCCGGGTCGTCATGCGGCGGAAGAAGAGTTGCTGGCCCTGGGCAATGCGCTCGGCAAGGCCGGGCACGGCGCGTTCGGCATGCTGAGCGACTTCGACGACGAGCCCGCGGAGTTCGACTGGATCACGCGTCTGGGCAAGGCGACCGGGCGACCGATCTGGTTCCTGCTCACGGACCGACTGAGCGATCCCCAGCGCTGGCAGCGCCTCATGCAGGGGACGCGCCGCGTTCGCGAACAGGGCGTCTCGCTGACCGCGCAGGTGGCCGGTCGACCGGTGGGGCTCATTCTCGGGCTCACGACCTCCCTGAGCCCCTTCGCCGCCAAACCGAGCTTTGCCGCGCTGAATCATCTGCCGCACGACGAACGCGTGCAGCGTCTGCGAGATCCTGCGTTGCGACAGCGCATCCTCGACGAAGACTTCGCCCCCGATCTGCTCGAAATCATCCCGCCCGTGCAGCGCCCGATGGCAACGCGCTGGGATCGCATGTACGTCATGGGCGATCCGCCCAACTACGAACCGGAACAGCACGACAGCATCGCTGCGATGGCCGCGTGCGCGGGGCAAACGCCGCAAGCCTTCTGCTACGACTACCTCGTTGCCGAAGGCGGACGACGCATGCTGTTCTTCCCGATCACGAACTACGTTCATGGCGATCACGGGGTGGTGCACAGCATGCTGACGGATCCCGCGACGCTGCTCGGCTTGAGCGACGGCGGTGCGCACTGCGGCCTCATCTGCGATTCGAGCGTCCCGACGTATATGCTCACCCACTGGGTACGCGACCGCAGTCGCGGCCCGCGTCTGGCGCTGGAACGCGTGGTCAAGCGTCAGACCAGCGAGACGGCGGATTTCTTCGGTCTGTCTGATCGCGGTCGTTTGCAGCCCGGCCTGAAGGCGGACATCAACATCATCGACTTCGACCATCTGCGCCTGCATCCGCCCGAACTCGTGCACGATCTGCCTGCGGGCGGCAAGCGGCTGGTGCAGCGGGTCGATGGCTACGACGCGATAGTCGTCTCGGGCGTGCCGATATTCGAGCATGGCGTAGACACCGGTGCGCGGCCGGGACGGTTGGTGCGTGGCGGCTGAACGCGGGAAAGGGGTCAAGTGCGGAGAAAAGGGAAGGGAGAAGGGCCGGACACGGATGTAGAGCCGATCAGCGGCAGCGCGTGTGAGTAATGACTCTTGATCCAGAAAGCTTCATGCGGGATGCGTCGCTGGGAATGGTCAGGGGAGCTTGGAGCCGCGCTGTTGTTTTCGCCGCGATTGCATCAGCCTCTGCAAAGGGTTCCGGCTTTTCCCACTTCCCATTTCCCCTTTCCCGCCCTTCCCGATAAACACCACAAAACGGACACACCCACCATGGACCTCAATCTCACGAACCGCGTCGTCCTCATCACCGGCGGCAGCAAAGGGATCGGGCTCGCTTGCGCGCGCGCATTTGCAGCCGAAGGCGCACGCGTTGCCATCGCTTCGCGCAGTCAGTCGAACCTCGATCAGGCACGTGACGAACTCTCCCGGGATGGCATCGACGCGTTCACGGTCGCGGCCGATCTGAGCGATGCCGACGCGGCAAAGCACATGGCGTCCGCCACGGAACACGCGCTCGGTCCCATCGATGTATTGGTGAATTCGGCCGGCGCCGCCCAGCGGCATTCCCTCGACCAATACGACTCGCACACCTGGCATCACGGCATGGACGCGAAGTTCTTCCCCTATGTTCACGCCATGGATGCGGTGCGCAACGGCATGATCGCCCGCAAGCGCGGCGTCATCGTCAACATCGTGGGCACGGGCGGCAAACGTGCCCAGCCGACGCACCTTGCGGGCGGCGCTGCCAATGCGGCGCTGATGCTAGTGACGGTCGGATTCGCCAATGCCCTCGGCAAGCACGGGATACGGCTGAACGTGATCAATCCGGCATCGACCTATACCGGTCGCGTGAAACAGGCCCTCGTCCTGGAGGCGCGGGACAAGAACATCACCGAGGAAGAAGCCCTGAAGCGGCTGGAGGCGGCGATTCCGATGGGCCGCTACGGCAAGCCCGAAGAAGTCGCTTCGGTCGCGGTGTTTCTCGCCTCCGACCGGGCAAGCTACGTGAACGGCGCGGTCATTCCGATGGACGGTGCATCGATCCCGGTGATCTGATCGCCGTACCCCGTTGCGGGACCGCGGTCAGCTCCGGGTCCCGTTCTGGTTCGATCAGATGGTTCCGGCCGCACCGCCGTCGGCGTTGATGCTCGACCCGGTGATGTAGCTTGCCATGCTGGAAGCGAAGAAGACGATGGCGTTCGCCGCCTCGACCGTCTCCCCGA
Source organism: Burkholderiales bacterium (assembly GCA_044360365.1). Lineage (GTDB taxonomy): Bacteria > Pseudomonadota > Gammaproteobacteria > Burkholderiales > WYBJ01 > WYBJ01. The sequence goes on from JBIKKL010000050.1 coordinate 7,838, forward strand.
CTCGCCGCATCGGAATCTCCTTGCCCGTGCGCTCGTAGTAGGCCTCGGCGCCCTCGCCGGACTTGTTGAAGCGCCGTTCGTGCTGCCCGGACTTGATGCGCCCGATGCAGACGGTGTTGACGAGGATGTTCTCGGGGGCGAATTCCTTCGACATGGCTTTGGTGAGCGCAATGCCTGCCGCCCGCGAGATGGAGGTCGGTGTCGATCCAGCCGCCGGCGTCTTCGCCCCGATGTTCGTCACGTGAATGATGCGCCCGCCGCCGACCTTGCGCATGTGCGGAATGCAAAGCTTGGACAATCGAATGGCACCGAACACTTTGAGTTCGAAGTCGGCCGCCCACACCGCATCGTCGTTCTCCATGAAGGTACCGCGCTTCGATGTCCCGGCATTGTTCACGAGGATGTCGACGCGCCCGTAGCGCTGCACCGCGGCATCGACAAGGCGCGTGAGATCCTCCGGCTTGCTCACGTCTGCGGCCATGCCGAGCACATCCCCGCCTGCTGCACGGATTTCCGCGGCGGCGGCTTCGATCGCCTCGGGGCGGCGTGAGCAGATCACGACCTTCGCGCCTTCGCGCGCGAGTACGGCCGCCGTTTCCTTGCCGATGCCTTCGCTGGCTCCGGTGACGATCGCCACTTTGCCCTTCAATCCCATATCCATGTCGAAGCTCCTGTCCGTGTTGGTGTGAATACGCATCCGTCGCGCACGGTGGTCGACCCCATGCGGCCGACGATGATACTCCGCGCAGCAGGTCGCGACGGCATTGCCGTCGCGGTTCGATTGCACCTACCATGCGCACTCTTCTTGAAGGAGGATGACCTCATGGACACGGGACTCGCAGGCAAGAACGTACTCATCACCGGTGCCAGCCGCAACATGGGCCGGCTGGCCGCCATTCAGTTCGCGAAGGAAGGCGCCAACCTCGCGATCTGCACCAGCACCAAGATGAAGGAACTGGACGAAGTCGCCGCCGAGCTGCGTTCCATCGGCGTGAAGGTACATGCGGCGCGCTGCGACGTCGCGAACAAGGCCGACGTGGCCGTGTTCATACGCGACGCACAGGCCGCGCTCGGCTCGATCGACGTGGCCATCAACAATGCCGTCTACCGGGCCGAGGGCGCGTTCCTGGAAGAATCCGACGAAACCTGGGAGCGCAACATCGCCGTGAATCTGACGGGGCCGCGCAACATCTGCCGCGCCGTTCTTCCCGGCATGATCGCGCGCAAGTGGGGCCGCATCATCAACTTCTCCGGGATTGCACCTTTCCTCGGCATCGGGCCGTCCAAGGCCGCGGTGAAGATCGGCATCGTGGGACTGACCCGAGGCATCGCTCGCGAGTTCGCGGCCCACAACATAACGGCCAACTGCATCGGACCCGGCGTGTTCGACGTGGAGCGCGACGCCTTTCAGATGGCCAAGCCGCTGCGGCCCGAGCAGCCCATCCGGCAATTGGGCAAGCCCGAGGAATGCACGTCGCTCATGCTCTACCTGGCGAGCGAGGGATCCAGCTACATCACCGGGCAGTGCTACCTCGTGAACGGCGGTCTGTACTTCCAGTAGCGTTGCACGCTCGGCCGGATCGGGAACCAACCGGACGCAGGACCCTCACAGAGGACGGAGCGTCGACGTGCTTATCGCATCGTTGGCCTCCGCCCCCGTTTGCCAGCCTTTTCCCGAGATCCTCATGACCCCTGAAGAAGAAGCCACCATCCTCGCCATTTGCCTCAGGGCCGCGTTTGCCGACGGCGCCAAGGACGAACGCGAACGCACCCAGCTGAAGTCGATCGCAGATTCGCTCGCAAACGCAACCGCCGTCAATCTCGCCGCGCTCTATCAGGACGTCCTGCTGAAGCGGCGCAGTCTCGCGCAGAGCGCCTCGCAGCTCCATTCCCCGGAAGCGAAACAGCTTGCCTACGAAATGGCCGTGTGCGTATGCGATGCCGACGACGTGCGAAACGAGGCTGAGCGGCAATTCCTGGAAGACCTGCAGCGAGCCCTCGGGCTGGATGCCGCCGGCGCACAAGCCTACGCACGATCTGCGGATGCCATTGCCGCAGTGCCGGTGGCGGCCTCCGGTTCGGCATCGTCGGATGGTCCTGTCGTCGCTGCACAAGCGGTCGATGCAGCCGCGCTCGACAAGACGATCCTCAACTATTCGATCCTCAACGGCGCGCTCGAACTGCTGCCCCAGTCGCTGGCGACGATGGCCATCATTCCGCTGCAGATGAAACTGGTCTACCGAGTCGGCCAGGCCTATGGCTACGACCTCGACCGCTCGCACATCAAGGAACTGCTCGCCGCGCTCGGCGTAGGGCTCACGTCGCAGTACGTGGAAGAAGTCGCACGCAAGCTGATCGGCGGGCTGTTCCGGAAAGTCGCAGGCGGGCTCGGCGGTGCGCTCGGCCGGCAGGCCACGAGTTCGGCGATGGCGTTTGCATCCACCTACGCCCTGGGCCAAGTCGCGAAGCAGTACTACGGCGGCGGGCGCACGCTGTCGATGGAAAAACTCAAGCAGGCATTCCAGTCCACCCTGGGAGAAGCCCAGTCGTTGCGCAGCCGGTATGCCGGCGAAATCGAACAGAAGGCGAAAACCGTCGACGTGAGCCAGCTCCTGTCGCTGGTCAAAGGACAATGATGCGCTGCGACGTACGCGCAGATACGCGTATATCCGTGTAGTGACGTTATCATACGGGTTCTCACCTATAACGATCCGGGAGGATCCCGATGCGATTCAAGCGTGCCCTGCTTGCAGGGCTAGGTCTTCTATTGGTTGCCGGCGCCGTTCAGGCACAAACGTACCCCACCCGCCCGATCCGGCTCATCGTGGCCTTTCCTCCCGGCGGCTCGACTGACATCATCGCTCGCGTGATCGGTCAGCGGCTGGGCGAGCGGCTCGGTCAGCAGGTCGTCATCGACAACCGGGGCGGGGCCGGTGGCACCCTGGGTACCGAAATGGCCGCCAAAGCGGCCCCGGACGGCCATACGCTGACCATGGGCACAACGAGCACGCACGTCGTTTCGGTGGCGGTCTATAGCAAGCTTCGGTACGACCCAACGAAGGATTTCTCTCCGATTACGCTGGTCGCGATCACGCCGTACCTGCTGGTCGTTCATCCGAACGTCCAGGCCAAAACGCTCAAGGAGTTCGTGTCGCTCGTGAAGTCGCAGTCAGGCAAGCTCAACTACGCTTCCGCCGGCAACGGCACAACGACGCACCTCGCCATGGAGATGCTGAAGACGGCAGCCGGACTCGACATCGTCCACGTGCCCTTCAACGGCAACGGTCCCGCCAACACCGCCATCCTCGGTGCGCAGGTGCAGGCGTTGTTTGGCAGCATGCCCGCCGTCCTTCCGCATGCCAAGGCCGGAAAGCTGCGTCCACTTGCGGTCGGCACGATGAAGCGTTCGCCCTCGTTCCCCGAGGTGCCGACAGTGGACGAATCCGGCTATCCAGGCTACGACGCATCGCTCTGGCTCGGCTTTATCGCGCCCACGGGCACACCGAAGCCGATCGTCGACCGCCTGCACAAGGAACTCACGGCGATCGTCGCGATGCCCGAGACCCAGACCGCACTGCGCGCGAACGGGGCTGAACCGATCACCAACACGCCCGACGCGTTCGCCGCACTCATCAAGGACGAGGTCGGCAAGTACGTGAAGGCGGTGAAGGCCGCGGGGATGAAGCCGCTTTAGACTCGATACGGCCGTTGTTCCGCTCGACAGCAGGCGCGCTATCGGTATGTTCCGGTAGCGCGTTTTTTTTGCGCGTCTACCGCAGCGGACGACGATACGTCGTTCCCGTTCACAGGGGCCAGCCGGTGGCGCGCGCAAAAATCTCCACCAAGCTCACATGATGGAGTCTCGCAGCTTCTCAGCAGGAACGGGATGGCTTATGCTGCATCGACAAAAGGTCTCGCGCAACGCGCGAGTTGCCCGACACGCAGCGAGGAGGGCTGCGTCGGCCGGCACGGTTTCACAGACCAGAGGGGGCTCGAGGCGCAGGGGAAATTGCCGGTGCGCGTCGCAACAGCGAGCACTTCGTGCCATCGTGCGCAATTCCCTCAAGCGACCCTCCGATGCCGAATTCGTCAACGACCGGAGGAGATCTCGTGAGAAGCAAATCCATCGTTAGCCGCACCCTGCTCGTCGTCGCGATGACGGTCATCGCTTCAACGGCCATTGCGCAGAAAGCCGGCGGCATTTTGAAGCGCGCCAACGACGAGAACCCGCCGAGCGCCTCGATCCACGAAGAAGGTTCGAACATCGTCACGACGCCTTTCGTGCCGATCTTCAACAACCTCGTCGATTTCGATGCGACCAAGCCCTACGGACGCCCGGATACGATCGTTCCGGATCTCGCCACCAGCTGGTCCTGGAGCGCCGACAACAAGACGCTCACTTTCAAGCTGCACAAGGGTGTCACGTGGCATGACGGCAAGCCCTTCTCGGCCGCCGATGTGAAGTGCACCTGGGATACGCTCAGCGGCAAGCGCGATGCCGGCTGGCGCCGCATTCCGCGCGCCGCGTGGTACAAGAACCTGGAAGAAGTCGTCGTCGACGCCGACGATCAGGTGAGCTTCAAGCTCAAGCGGCCGCAGCCTTCCTTTCTCATGTTCTTCGCGGGCGGCTGGTCACCCGTTTATCCGTGCCACGTCGACGGGCCCACCATGCGTCGCAAGCCGATCGGTACCGGGCCCTTCATGCTGAAGTCGTTCGAACCGGGCAAGATGATCCGTCTGGTGAAGAATCCGAACTACTTCAAGCCCGGCAAGCCGCTGCTCGACGGCATCGAGATGCCGATCATTCCGCAGCCCAGCACTCGGCTGCTGACTTTCCTCGCGGGTGACACCGACATCTATACGCCGAGCGCCGTATTGCTCGCAGAGGTCAAGAACAAGCGCGCGGACGCGATCTGCGATGTGGGCCTGAGCTATGCGTATACGCAGCTTCTGATCAACCGCAAGACAGCACCTTTCAACGATTCGCGCGTTCGGCGCGCGATGGCCCTGGCGATCGATCGCGATGCCGTCGTGCGCGTGAAAGGCGCCGGCCTCGACCGACTCGGCGGCGAACTCATGCCGCCGCCCGAAGGCGCGTGGGGACTCGACAAATCGCAGCTCGGGCAACTCCCGGGCTACACCGGAGACTACGCGAAGCGACAGGAAGAAGCTCGCAAGCTCATGGCCGAGGCGGGCTTCGGTCCCGACAAGCCCCTGACCATCGTGCTCAGTACCCGGGACGTCGCACGCTACCGGGATGTCTCGATCCTGCTCCTGGATCAGTTGTCGAAAATCGGGGTGAAGGGCGAACTGAAGACCATCGATACGGCCATCTGGTCCAACACCCTCGCCAAGCACAACTACCAGGTCGCAGTGCGTTCGCGCGGGCAGTCGATGGACGACCCCGACGTCGCCTTCTACGAGAGCTTTTCATGCGGCTCGCGCAACAACGTCGACGGCTACTGCGACAAGGAGACCGAGGCGCTGATCGAGAAGCAGTCGATGACCGTCGACCCCGCCGAGCGCAAGAAGATCGTGCAGGAGATCGACCGCCGCCTGCAGATGGACGTCACCCGACCGACCATCACCTTCGCTGCATTGCCATACTGCCGCCGTCCCCACGTGAAGGGTTACGTCCCCAGCATGAACAGCCAGTACAGCAACCTGCGCATGGAGAACGTCTGGCTCGACAAGTGATGCCGAAACCGTGCCAAGCACGGTTTCGGGGAAAAGGGAAAGGTGAAGAGGGAAGTGCCGGAACCTCCCGGCCATGCGCATTCTTCCTGCGTTGTGATCTGATAGCGCATTTTCACCTTTGCACGCTCATACGTAGCGGCTGCTTCCGGCCTTTCCTCTTTCCCTTTTTCCCCTTCACCTGAAAACTGTGCCTGGCACGTGCCAGGCACAGTTTTCAGAGAGCGCGGCGGACCAGCTCGGCGTATTGCGAACTACGCACGCGCCGCAGCTGTCCGGCAGTCACCTGATAGCGCCGATCGACCTTGTGGGCGATCACCATGTCCTTGCTCGGGATGACGGTGATGCGCTGACCGAAGAGGCCGCGCGCATCGTATGCGCCGCGCATGGGGTCCTCAGGGTCGAGGGCGTCCCATACCCACCACATGTAGCCGTAACCCCACCGTTGACCCTTACCGAGTTGCCGACGACGATCGGGTATCAGGTCCTCGTGCGGCGTGACGAGGGTCGTGATGTGCTCGCTCCATCCGGCGGGCAGGATACGACGACCGCCCCATTCGCCCCCGCGAAGCATGAGCAGACCGAGACGCGCCATATCGCGCGTCGATAAATGGAAGTGGTAGGCGAGATAGCGCGACTTGTCGGCATCGCCCGTCTTGCTTTGACGCGCTCGATCGAAATCCTGCAGGCCGATCGGGCCGGCAATATCCGTCGCAAAG
>JBIKKL010000494.1:0-4069 GCA_044360365.1 Burkholderiales bacterium
TCCGTACCTCACTCGCATCGTTGCGGCCGACGGTAGCGAAGTGAAGATCTGCAGCTGGCTCAAGCGCATCGGATGCGTCGAGGTGACGTGCGAATTCAAGTCCGACTGGACGCCGCCGATCGAGTCGTATCGCATCCGCAAGGTGTGCGCCGACGTGAGGGTACCCGCCTTGCAGTTGGTGGATTTTCGTTCGGGCACCCCGCCCGAGCGCCGGTTCATGCTGATCGAGGCCGCCGCGCCGAGCGCAGTTGCCAAGTAGTATCGCCGCGGCCCGAGCGGATCCGGACGCAAGCGTGCAACGGAGCCGATCCAGCTGCGAGTCCGTGACTTGACGTACAGTCCCTGCCCGATGATCCGAATCGCGCATTGCGTTAGCCTCATGTGCGATCCCGCGTCGTCCCTGCAACGTCGGTGCGGCGTTCTTCCGATCGTTTGCCAGGGCTGCGATGAACACGAACCTGCGCCGATGGGCCGCCGGCTTTCTATCGGCTTCGACGATTGCTTCGGCGTCAGCGACGGAGCCGGTTGCCGTCGCGAACGAGGAAGTTCGGCAGGAGATCGCGCTGCAGCGCGAAATCTATCTCAGTCGGGGCGATGCTGTACCTTCAGGGTATACGATCGACAGATCATTGCTCACGTACACGCAAAGCCTCGCCTCCGGGTTCCGGTAATCGCTGGCCGAACTCGGGAACGATGACCGTTGGTTGGATATCGGTGCCGGCGAGGGACGGGCCGTCGTCGATTACACCACCTCGCGCTACGAGGCATACTTTGCGGGATTCGAGCCGCGACCGCGTGCCGATGAGCGCGCCCGCGTCGTAGCGTTGTCGATCGAGGATCGCCGCTCACGTCGCTGGCACGAAGCGGCCAAAACCGTTGCCCCCGGCCGGATCGAGTATCTGCACGGCCGGTCGTTCAGCGAGTATCGTCGCGAAGAACTCGGTCAGTTCCAGCTCATCACCGACGTAATGGGCGGTTTTTCATACACGCCCCGGCTATCGGTCTTTCTGGCCAAGACGCTGTCGACGCTTGAAATCGACGGCAGCTTTTATGGTGTGCTCGCGGATGTGCGTGCCGCAACGACCGATAATCCGCCGCACTATCCCGGATCGCCACACTTGACGCGCATTGTCGCGGCGGATGGTAGCGAGGTGAGGATGTGCAGCTATTTGAAACGCATCGGTTGCGTCGAGGTCAGCTGCGAATTCAAGCCCGACTGGACACCTCCGATCGAAACCTACCGGTTACGCAAACTCTGTACTAACGTCACGGTGCCTGCGCTGGCCCTGGAGCACTTCGAGTCTGGCACGCCCCCGGAGCGGCGTTTCAGACTGGTGAACGATGCTCCGGCGGGCCAGACGGCCGCCCGCAGGCAAGACCGCCTACCCCGAGTCGGTCCGCTTCGGCCGGTGGGGGACTACTCGTCACCGCCGGATTGCAATCGACCGACGATCAGCCCCAGGGAGATTCGGCCAGTGCGTTGCGGGCAGCGATACGTCCGAACGCGAAGCACTCGCCGATGTTGCCGGTGCCCTGGTACATGTAGCTGTAGATGGATCCCAACTCGCCGGCGCTGTAGAGACGCGGGATCGGATCCCCGTTCGGGCGCACGATCTGTGCTCTGGCGTTGCGACGCGGACCGCCCTGCGTGTTGAGCATCGACGGGACGAGTTCCACCGCGTAGAACGGACCTTGGCTGATGGGCGCCAGCATGCGCTTGCGACCGAAGTCCGGATCGCTGCCCGCTGCGGAGTGCTCGTTCCAGCGCTTGACCGTCGCTTCCAGGTTTTTCGGATCGACGCCGATCAGCTTGGCGAGCTCGCCGATCGTAGCGGCGCTCTTGATCCAGCCGCGCTTCAATTCGGCGACGTTGTCTTCGCTCCAGTCGTAGCGCTCCACGATGCGGCCCCAGCCGCTCACCGGCTTCTTGTCGTAGAGCGGGCCGGAGGAAAAGACGCCGTGATCGAAAACCATGTGCATCGGGCATGGCACCGGCGTGGGTACCCATTTGCCATACTTCTTGATCTTGCCGTGCATGGTGCGCAGCTTCTCGTCGCAGAAGCGGCCCCCGTCGGGGCCCACGCAGATCATCCCGCCGGCCTGCTCGTGGCTGAAGTGCAGCGGCGTAAGCGAGAACGTCGTCTTGTATTCAGGCACCTTCAATCCCATGGAGGGGCCGGCATAGTTGTTCATGTGCCAGAGGTCGGCGCCGACCATGAGCCCCATGCGCACGCCGTCGCCTTCGTTCCAAGGCGAGCCGGTCGTGTAGCAGTACGGCAGCCCCGGCAGGTAATTGCGGATCATGTCCTGATTGTTCTCGAAACCGCCGCAGGTGAGGATCACGGCCTTGCGGGCCTTGATGTAGATCGGTTCGCCACCCTTCGGGTCGGCACGGATCCCGAGGATCTCGCGTGTGATGCCGTCCTGAACCAGTTCCATCCCCGGGGTTTCGTACAGCACTTCGACTTTGCGCTTCTTCACGGCTTGCTCGAAGAATTCCCACGTCTTGGAATAGCCGAGCAGATCGCCGTGATGGAACTTGTGCACGCAATCCGAGCCCGGCAGCTCGGGGAACTCGATCCCGACCGGCGGATGCTGATGCTCCTGAGGATCGCCGCCGATGCTGCTCACCCACGCGTTGTTCTTGGCGACTTCGTCCGCCCAGACACGTGCCATGTCCTGCGGCACCTTGAAGTGCCCGCACATCGCGTTGAGATAGGTGATTGCCTTTTCGGTGTCGTCGACGTGCAGATAACCCTGGCCCGCCACCTTCGTATTGCCGCCTTCTTCGCCTTCGGGCGCCTTCTCGAGCATCAGGACTTTCGCACCGGCATCGTGCGCATCGATGGCGGCCGCGGCACCGGCGCCGCCAAACCCCACGATGACGATGTCGGCCTCTTTGTCCCACTTCTTCGGTAACCAGGGTTGTTGCACGACGGGTTGCCTCCCAGACGGATGTGAATGTGTGCGGCGACGATGCTTTTCGCGATCGATCGGCGGTGCAATGGCGACAGAGCTTGCTTCGAAGTCGTACGGTATCGGTCGCCGTCGAAAGACTGCGCCGAACCGCTTCCTCGCAGAAAAATTCCACGGCGCCTCTGAATGGACCGCCCCGGGCGCTTCGTGCTCAAGTTTAGCCGATTCGTGAGGGTCTGGCATTGCCGGTGCGGCCCACGCAGCAGGATCGCGCGGGCGTGTGCTTCGCAGCTTGAGCGAGGCTCGCGAGCCGCCTCGGGACTGCTGGGCATGGGTTTCGCAATCGAGCCTTGATAAATGTCAACCGATCTGTCGATGCGTGCGGCATCATGAAAGATTGGATTTCGCTTCAGGAGAAGATCATGGCAAAGGAAACGGACGCCCCGTTGTCCGCGAACCCGTCGAAAGCCCAGCGCAAACCGGGCGGGACGCCGCCGAGGCGTAGTGCGCGCGCGCCGCGTGCCGTCGAGCAGGGCGACACCCTGGCTCATCCGGGCCCGAAAAGCGCCGAAGCCGATCGCGTCGCGAGACGCACGAGCACGGTGCATACCGTGCAGCAGCTCGTGCTGTCCGACCTGATCGCACATGCGAAGAACGGCACCCCCGAAGGCGAAACACTGCGCCAGCTGCAGGCCTTGGTCGACGGATCGTCTCCGGACGAGGTCAAGGCCCTGCGGCGCACCCTCTTTCGGCGCGAGGATCCCGCGGCACCCGCCGTCGATCCCGATACGCTGCTCAGCGCAGGCTGGCGCGAAGGCGAGTATCCCTACAAGAATCTGCTTTCCCGCAAGGCCTACGAGAAGCAGAAGTATCGCCTGCAGACGGAGCTGCTCAAGCTGCAGGCGTGGGTCAAGGACACCGGCCAGCGCGTCATCATTCTCTTCGAAGGACGCGATGCCGCCGGCAAGGGGGGCACCATCAAGCGGTTCATGGAGCATCTCAACCCTCGCGGTGCGCGCGTGGTCGCTTTGGAGAAGCCGAGCGAGATCGAGCGCGGGCAATGGTATTTCCAGCGCTACATCCAGCATCTGCCCACGCGCGGGGAGATCGTGCTGTTCGACCGCAGCTGGTACAACCGCGGCGGTGTCGAGCG